>JBJEAY010000685.1:0-5790 GCA_051869575.1 Prevotella sp.
AGCCTGCCGATTCTCCTGTGTTGTCGGGAGGCAAGTCGGGTCCCCACAAGATTCAGGGCATTGGTGCAGGATTCGTGCCTAATGTGCTCAATCAAAAAATCTATGACGAGGTGTTCCGCGTGAAGAATGATGATGCCTTTGCCGCCGGCCGTCTGCTTGCCCGCAAGGAGGGCGTGTTGGCTGGTATCTCCTCAGGAGCAGCCGTGCATGCAGCGATAGAGGTGGCACGTCGTCCCGAGAACGAGGGCAAGACAATCGTAGCCCTGCTGCCCGACACCGGCGAGCGTTATCTTTCGACAAGTCTTTTCAATCAATAATATAAATAGAAGTAGATTATGGCAACAATCAAGGTAAACGGCGAAAGCCAAGTAGTGGAACTTCCTCTGACTGTGGAGGAACTGATAAAGCAGAACAACGTGGAGAATCCCGAGTTGGTGTCCGTGCAGGTCAACGAGGAGTTTCTCGACCGCAATGAGTATGCAAAGCGTCAGGTAAAGGAGGGCGACGAGATAGATTTCCTTTTCTTTATGGGTGGAGGACAAGCCTATGTATGATTTCACTGAGGAAGAGCTTCTGAGATACAGCCGCCACATACTGCTCAAGGACGTGGGTGTGGAAGGTCAGGAGAAAATTCGCAATGGAAAGGTTCTCGTAGTGGGTGCGGGTGGACTTGGCGCCCCCGTCGCCCTCTATCTCGCCGCAGCTGGAGTGGGTACGATCGGTATCGTGGATGGCGACGTGGTGGATCTGTCCAATCTCCAACGTCAGGTGATTCATTTCACTGGCGACGTGGGTCACCCGAAGGTGGAGTCGGCACGCGACAAGATGCTCGCTATCAATCCCAATGTCAAGGTGAATACCATTCGTGAGTTCCTTATGTCCGACAATGCGCTCGACATCATCAAGGATTATGACTTCATTGTGGATGGTACGGATAACTTCCCCGTGAAGTTCCTCATCAACGATGCGTGTGTGATGGCGGGCAAACCGTTCTCACATGGAGGAATATTGCGCTTCGAGGGACAGACGTTCACCCATCTTCCCGGTACGGCTTGTTACAGATGTCTGTTTAAGTCGCCACCTCCTGCCAATGCCGTCCCCACCTGTTCGCAGGCGGGAGTGCTCGGTGCAATCGCCGGTATGCTTGGCACTATCCAGGCTGCCGAGACTCTGAAGTATCTCACTGGTGTGGGCGAGCTGCTTACCAACAAGTTGCTCACATTCAATGCCAAGACGATGGATTTCCGCAAGATTAACACCCGCCGCCAGGCATCGTGTGCCATCTGCGGCGATAATCCGACAATCAAGGAACTCATCGACTATGAGCAGGCTGTTTGCGATCTGCATAAATAATTAGGTATTAGAAATTAGGAATTAGGGATGAAGAAATTATCAATAATATCATTCAGTGGTGAGTTTGACAAGCTGACGGCGGTGTTTACACTCG
Source organism: Prevotella sp. (assembly GCA_051869575.1). GTDB lineage: Bacteria > Bacteroidota > Bacteroidia > Bacteroidales > Bacteroidaceae > Prevotella. The sequence goes on from JBJEAY010000685.1 coordinate 1,448, forward strand.
CAACGGGTGCGGCGGCAGTAGGTTATGATGTCAATATCTTCTTCACCTTCTGGGGGCTTGATGCCATCAAGGTGAAGCAGGGTAGGGCGTTCGTAGGAGGAACATGGTTGACAAAGCTCTTCGGATTTATGATGGGAGGCTTGAAGGTTGCTCCCACGAGCCGTTTTAACTTCCTCGGTGCAAGTCCGAAGATATTCCGCAGTCTGATGCGCAAGAACAATGTAGCAACGCTTGAGGAACTCGTTGAAGCCGCCAAGGCTCTCGGTGTTAATCTATATGCCTGTGAGATGGCAATGCATGTTCTCGGTCTCAGACGTGAGGACTTTATTCCTGAGGTTAAGGATGTGCTGGGAGTGGCGTCATTCTTGAAGCTCTCCGAGGGCGGACAAACCTTGTTTATATAATTAGGAATTAGGGATTAGGAATTAGAAATTATGACACATACGTTAGATATCACAAAGGAGCATTGCCCTATGACATTTGTCAAGACAAAGCTCAAGCTCGCCCAGATTGCTGAGGGCGACATTCTCGAAGTGCTGCTCTCAGAGGGCGAACCGCTTGAAAACGTGCCACGAAGTGCCACTGAGCAGGGATATAAGGTGCTTTCGACAGAGAAAGTTGAGGGCACAACATACAAGGTAACAATTCAAAAGTAAGTGTGTTTATGATAATAGAGAGAGAGGTTTTTGAAAAGATAGTGGCACAGGCTCGCGAGGAATTGCCCAACGAGTCGTGCGGCTATCTCCTCGGAAATGACGACACGGTGACGGAAAACTACCGTATGACGAATGCCGACCATAGTCCGGAGCATTTCTCGTTTATACCGCAAGAGCAATTCGTGGCGGTCAAGTATGCCCGCAACAACGGACTGAAGGTGCTTGCCAACTGGCATAGTCATCCAGCATCACCGTCGCGTCCGTCGCAAGAGGATATCCGTCTTGCCAACGACCCCAACATCCTCTATCTTATCCTTTCGCTTGCCGAGGCAGAGCCTGTGCTCAATGCCTTCCGCATCTTGAAAGGGGAAGTGGAAAAAGAAGATTTAAAAATTAGAAATTAAAAATATTAAAGAATTAAAATATTATGGCAGAAAACAACAACAACATTCAGCGTAGCGTGACTACCGCAACAGCACGCAAATTGGCTAACACCACCAAGACCGCCCCGCAGATGGGCTCAATCACTCCGAGACTGCTCCTCAAACTGCTGCCTTGGACTCAGGTGGAAAGTGGAACATATAGAGTTAACCGCACTAAGGTGGAACTGAAGAAGGAAGAGCGTGTGGAGGTGGAATACCTCGACGGCGTACCTTCGTTCCGCGCAAAGAGCCTGAAGGGCATTCCTGTGTTCTCGCGTATCGACGAGAGTGTGGTGAGACGTATTGCCAAACTGTTTGTCACCGAAGAGGTTGAACTTGGCAACTATCTTATCAAGGAAGGAGAGGACCCACAGAAGTTCTTTATCGTGGCAAGTGGACAGGCTGAGGTTATCAGCAAGGGTGTTCACGGCGAGGAATTGCGCATAGCCTTGCTTGGCGAGGGTGAGTATTTCGGTGAGGCCGACCTGCTCAACGACACTCCATCAGGAGTAACAGTTCGCAGTGTCACCCCGTCGGTGTTCTTCACATTGGAGAGCAGCGAACTGGAGAAGATAGTGAAGGATGTGCCCGACTTCCGAGAGCAGTTCCAGAAGGCAGTTGATGAACACTTGCGCCTGAAGGCCACTGTCAATCAGCACGGAGAGCGTCATATCGACCTCGTCAGTGGACACGAGGAGGATAATATCATCCCCGAGACATATATCGACTACGAGGAGAATCCCACAGAGTATTCTCTCAATACACTGCAGACAGTGGTGAGAGTGCATACCCGCGTTAGCGATCTCTATAATAATCCCTTCAACCAACTCGAACAGCAACTCAGACTTAGCATTGAGAGTATCAAGGAGCGTCAGGAGTGGGAACTCATCAACAACCGCAAGTTCGGTCTTTTGGCAAGTGTTGACCCAGGCTATCGCATTTCCACCCGCTATGGTTCGCCCACTCCCGACGACCTCGACGAACTGCTCTCGCTCGTATGGAAGAGTCCGTCGTTCTTCATCGCCCATCCGCGTGCCATCGCCGCCTTCGAGCGTGAGTGCACATGGCGTGGTGTGCCACCCGAGACAACCGACCTCTTCGGCACCAAGGTCATCCTGTGGCGCGGAGTGCCAATCATCCCGAGCGACAAGGTGGAGATTCAAGGACAATATCTCACCAACCGTGGTGTAGGTATCACGAATATCATCCTTGTGCGTACAGGCGAGAAGGAGCAGGGAGTTGTAGGTTTGCACCAGAGCGGAATCCCTGGCGAGATAGCCCCGTCGCTGTCAGCCCGTCTGATGGGATTGGACAAGTATGGTGTGGCATCTTATTTGCTGACCAAGTACTTCAGTCTGGCCTCGCTTACCGACGATGCCATCGCAGTGTTGGAGAATGTGGAGGTAGGCTACTATCACGACTATCAGCACCGCAACAAGGTGGAGAAATAATATATAAGTTAAGAACAACAATCTGAAAAGATGAACATATCCGAATTAGATAACACTTTCGTAGGGTCGGAGCTTGGCGACATCGGGCGCTTGCGTCAGATAGCCTCCAAGTTCTGCCCCGAGGAAATAAGCCAGGAGGTGCGGCAGGTCATTCCCGACTCTGTCGATACTCTCGACCTGAGCGACATCGAGGCTGGTTTCCGCCAACTGTTGGCGGGCGGCAGCGGATTTCCTAATTCGGGATTTCCGCAGTTTGCCTTCCCCGATGTCGAAGCAGGCAAATATGACGATGGTAATTCTAAGCTCGATGGACATTCGTATAACAATAACGGATTTGGCATAGGTATTCCCGAGACGGAGTCAGTGAGCCATATCAACTATGAGGACACTGACACTATCAGCGTGTCTGAGGTGCGCAAGGATTTTCCTGTACTCCAGAAGCACGTCAACGGTCATCCCCTCGTGTGGTTCGACAATGGAGCCACCACCCAGAAGCCGCAACAGGTGATAGATGCCATCAGTGACTATTACTCCAACTATAACAGTAATATCCACCGTGGTGCCCACACCCTTGCCGCCCAGGCGACCGATGCCTACGAGGGAGCACGTGAGAAGGTGCGCAATTTCATCAATGCCGCTTCCGCCGACGAGATAATCTTCGTCAGAGGCACCACCGAGGGCATCAACCTTGTAGCGCAGACCTTTGGCAGAAAGTTTGTTGGAGTGGGCGATGAGGTAATCGTCTCCACCCTCGACCACCATGCCAATATCGTGCCTTGGCAGCAGATATGCAAGGAGAAGGGAGCAAAGCTCAGGGCAATACCTGTCAACGATCGTGGTGACTTGATTCTTGAAGACTATGAGCGCATCATAGGTCCACACACCAAGTTTGTGTCGGTGGGACATGTCAACAACACCTTCGGCACTATCAACGATGTGCGTCGTATTATCGAGGTGGCTCATCGCTACAATGTGCCAGTGCTCATCGACGGAGCGCAGAGCATAGCCCACACAAAGGTTGACGTGCAGGATCTCGGTGCCGACTTCTTCGTGTTCTCCGGACATAAGATATATGCCCCAACAGGTATCGGTGTGGTATATGGCCGCAAGGACTTGCTCGACATTCTTCCCCCATGGCAGGGTGGCGGTAATATGATTAAGGATGTGACGATTGAGGAAACTCAGTTCAACGCACCACCTGCCCGCTTCGAGGCAGGAACACCGAATGTGGCGGATGCCATCGGACTGGGTGCCGCCCTCGACTATGTCAGTCGTGTGGGTATTCATAACATCGAGCGCCATGAGCACGAACTTACCGAGTATGCCCGTCAGCAACTCGGTGCTATTGAAGGCCTTACCTTGATTGGCAATCCTAAGAACCGTGTGAGTGTGGTGAGCTTTGAACTCGACGGCATACCTACTCCCGAGGTCGGACAGCTTTTGGACAAAGAGGGCATCGCCGTGCGTGCCGGACACCATTGCGCCCAACCAGCCCTTCGTGCCTTAGGCTACGAAATGAGTGTCCGTCCGTCATTCGCCTTCTATAATACAAAGGACGAAATCGACCGTCTCGTCATAGCCATAAGAAAGATAATTGGACGGGTATAAATGTTAAAATTAAGCCACTATATACATCACTAATCAGCTGTTTTCGGGAAAATAACACAAATGTGCGACCGTGAATACCACATCTATGGTATTTCACGGTCGCATTTTTTGCAGTACCTTTGCACTCGAAAATAAAAATAATAATTTGAGAGACTATACAAAACAAAAATGTAAAGTATGAAAAAGGTATTCAGTTTGATGCTCAT
>JBJEAY010000686.1:0-5790 GCA_051869575.1 Prevotella sp.
GGCTTCCCACGTAAGTATCTCCAAACAGGAGGTCGAAGTTGCTCTTTGCCTCGATGTCGTAATATGCCTCCATCATCGAAAGGAACATACTCTTGCCGAAGCGACGCGGACGAATAAGGAAAAGGAAGTGTCCTGCCCTCTCCATACGTTCAAGATACTTGGTCTTGTCAACCATAAACAACCCTTCGCGCTTTACCTGCGCATAGTCCGAAATGCCATACGGCAAAAGTTTGTAATTTCCCATGACTAACCTTCTGAATTAATGAACACATCACTATTTGCGTGCAAAGTTACATAATAATTCCGTTATCACCAAATATTTCGATGGTTTTCTGAAATGAGAAGCAAAAACTATTTACCTTATACTACACTTCCTGCGTTCAGTTGAAGTGAGCTGCTCGCGGGCGGTGCGGATGTCGAAGTCAACCTTTGTCTGGGTGAAGTCGGGGCAGTTGAAGGAGTCGAGATTGTCGGTGTCGGTCTTCCTTGGGTTGCGCTGGGGTAGGAGGAAAGGCTTTGTTATCTTGCCATTGTCGTCGATGGAGGCGAAGTAGGCACGCGAGATGGTGCCGTCCTGCCCTTTGGATGAATACACAAACCAATGGCTGTTGCTGCTCCAGTTGTGATAGCTCTCCGACTTGTCGGTGTTCACCTCAGCGATGGCTCTCGTCTTGCCTGTGCGAAGGTCCATAAGCCAAAGGTCCGACTCGCGCTGACTTACGGGGAAATTGCATCTCAGGGCCGAGCAATACATCAGCCATTTGCCGTCGTATGACGGACGCGCAAGCACATAGCTGCGGTCGGTGGCAGAACCGTTGAGCAGTGTGTCAACCTTTTCGCCAAAGCGTCCTGTCTTGGAGTCAAAGGCGATGGCACAAAGACTGCACTTCACCTTCTCGTATTCAGCCGGCACATTGCAGTTATTGGACGTGCTGAAATACAGTGTCTTGCCGTCAGCAGAGAAGGCGGGGAATATCTCCAGTGCATCGGTGGAGAGTAGGGGAGAGAGGATGAGTTGGTCGGTCTCGGTGTCGAGCACCATCACGTTGCTGAATTTATGATACACCTCAAGGTTGTGATCCTTATCCGTGAAGAAGCTCTGATGCACCGAGTTCACGGCATATGCACAGTAGCGTCCGTCGGGATGCCAAGATGCATAGCTTCCTGCCGCCTTGGTGGAGTCGGTCTTGGTGTCATACCATGTCTGTTTGCCGTCTTTCACTACAAGTGTACCGCCGCCTTCGCCTCTCACCTGCGTAGTGTATTGTCGGGGATTAGTGCGGTTGGCAGTGTGGCAGTTGAAGCATTTGCCGGGCAGTGCCGTCTCGGTCATCATGGGATATTCGTCGAAGGAGTGGATGTCGCGCTGATATATGCCGATGTTTCCTCCCACCTCATATCCCGGTTGGATACGTCGGTAGGTGATGCCGAAGTCGTCGAGCGGATACTTGCTCACATACATCTTGAATGAGCGGTATTCCTTCCAAATGCCGTCTTCGTTCTTTGCCCTAACTGTGAAGTCAATGCTTCCGCCTATGTTATCGCGAGTCAGTTGGTGCCATTCGTCGATGTCCCATTCCGCCCATTCGCCTTGCGTATGTATCTCGCCCTGCTTGCTTCCCTTGGCAATGATGTCCACCTTTTCGCATCCCATTTCCTCCACGTTGAAGTCCATGGGTGCAATCCCTGCGGGAATAGTCACGTCGATATAGTCGGGATAGATGTCGGGCAATCTATCCACCTTCTCCACGTTGCTTACGCTCTCCGTACAGGATACAAGAAGCGAAACAATCAATAATATATATACGAACGTTGTTTTTTTATTATTCATTTTTCATTCTTCATTTTCATCATTTTCTTCACATACGAAGCATACGCCGACCCCGGCACATTGCCTTGCTGCTGTATGGCTTGATAGGCATCGGCATATCCGTAGGGCATTTGGCTGTAGCCGCCGTATTGCTGCACCCACTGCATATATCCCATAAAACTGTTAAAGTCGCCGTCAAGCAACAGTTGTCCCATAAAGTAAGAGAGGGCAAGGCGGTTGTCGGTGTTCTGTTGGAATAGCAATCCTAACATCTTGTGCTTCTCAGGATAGCTATACAAAAAACTGTCCTTATAGCGATAGCGGCGCAACTTGCCCCACGTCTCATGACTGTTCACCTTGGCGTCGTTATATAGATACGTCTCGGCATCCTCAGCCCAAGTCCTATAGAATAAGGTGTTCTTAAGGATGTTCAGTCGCTTTTCGGCAGCCTTGTAGTCGCCGTTGACGATATGACATTCGGCAATGCGCTTGGTGCATCGTCCGCTCTGTCGGGCATTGAGTATCGACTGCTGAATGTCCATCATATATCTCTTGGCAGAGTTCACCATGCCCAATCGCCAGAAAGCCTCTGCCGTGGGCAGGTCTGACATGTTGTCGCGTATCATGTGGAGTAGGAGAGCTTCTGTTCCGCTCTGTTTGAATGTGAACATACGGTCGGCCAACTGCCCTGTCATGCCGAGGGCAAGGTTGACGCAGTTGCTGCTCATGGCAATGTCGTATTGCTGTTTCTCTGCCCTTTTTATTATATCATTCCATCGCTCCTGCCTCACCATCGAGTCTTGCCACAGTATCTCATATACAAACGGGTCGAAACCTTTGTTCACTGCGAAGATACCTACGATGACCATCGCAGATACCTGCAACGCCAAACGCAGGTATCTGCGTGAGTCCTTGAAGGTATCTTCATTTTTCCATGGGTTAAACCGTGCCGCCAAGGCAATGACGATAGGCGTGAGCAACACCACATATTGCATCACTGGGGCCATTAGCGGAATGCGGTAATAGTTGATGCCTCCCACTATCATGCTCATGGGCCATTGGTAATCCACTGCCCAATATGCCGCCATTACGGATATAGCGAGCAAAGCCACATCCTCAGTCAGCAGTAGCCATCCGTATTGCAGTCCGCGGATTGCCACATATATTACGGCCACAGGGCCAGCTGCCCAATATAACAGAGGCACTGCCAATAAATCATAAAAATAAGCATACTTGCCACCCTTGCCCATAGCTACAGTTGCCCCGAGAGCCATAACTATTGCCACGGGCAAAGACAAGAGTGTGTCGATGTCGCCTTGATGCCACAACATAAGCAGTGGCAGCAAGAATGTGATAGGGAATGCCGTCTTGTCCCATCTCCTCACCGTCATCCACATCAGCCATTGCATTGCGGCATACACCATTCCGATAAGCAATGCCCCGAGCCAAGGCACATAGTAGAACTGCACCAAGAACTCGCTGACATAGTCAGCCAATCCTCCCGGCACTGCCATGCGCTCCAGGAAGTAGTCGCCGGTAGTCAGCCACAGCTGATTTTGCTCCTGATAGTTCAATGCCTCGGGATAGCCCAAGAGCCAGAACAAGAATACCGCTATGCCAAATATTGCAGTGATTATCGACTTAAGACAATTCCTCATTCCTAATTCCTCATTCCTCATTCAAAAAAACTCCACTTCCTTAATACTTCCATCTGGCATTTTCTTCTTGTATGTCTTTGGGAATTGCTTGAGCAGGAAATCGCCAAGACTTGTGCCCTTCATGCTCTCGCCCAAGGCGTTGGATGCCCTACGGTAGTCTCGGCGCATGCTGTCGAGCTTCGCCTTCATAGATTCGGCGGTGGTCTTGTCGCCTGCTTTCTCGGCATTGCGACCCTCAATCATGAATGGCGAACACTCCATGTTGAATCTCTCGGTTCTTTCCTTCCATGCCTGCAGTGAGTCGTTCTGCGGAGTGCCCTTGCACGAGCTTATGCTGTCGATGTTCACCACGAGGTCGCCAGGCTCAGTCACCACGAGCAGGTCCTGCACCCCCTGGCGGTAGTGATAGTCAATGCGTATCACCCTCAAGTCGCATGTGTCGGCAGTAAACTCAAACTTTCCGTTCTCCACCACCATCGAGTCAACAGTCTCCATGGTGGCAGGCCGTGTCATCGGGACAAGAAAGATTTTCTTTCCGTTGAACTTAGGGTTAATGGTTCCCATGATATGGCACTTGCCATTCACAATTCTCTTTTCGGATTTGCATCCGCCCATTGTTAAAGCCATCGATGCGATGGCACAAGCAAATAATATTTTCTTCATATTTATTCTGTTTCGGTAAAAATTGCTGCAAAGTTACGATTTCTTTTCCAAACCGCCAAATGTTTTACTTGAAATAATTGTCGGATAATAGCAAATAGCTACATATTGAGAAAATCATAGATATTGACGAAGAGTATCCCATGCTCGTCATGACTCCTTAGGCTATGGTCGCCTGTTACTACAATTTTCTGGAAACCGTCATCTATTCGTCTGAGTGAATTGGTTTCCTGGTCAATCTTTTCCTGGGTGGGTAAAGCGAGAGCTGACTGCACATATATCCTTTCGTTGCCCTTGTTGCATACGAAATCCACTTCCAATTGCGAGCGATAGCTCTTGCCCTCAGCATCTTTGCCATTAAACGGCACTACCCCCACATCAACGTTATATCCTCGGATGCGCAACTCATTGTATATCACATTCTCCATCTGATGGGTTTTCTCCATCTGACGGAAATTCAGCAAGGCGTTGCGCAGTCCCATATCCGTGAAATAATATTTCATGGGAGTTCCGATATATTTCTTGCCTTTCACGTCATAACGGTTGGCCTGCTCAATAAGGAATGCGTCTGCGAAATAGTCGATATACGACTTGAGTGTAGCAGCCCCTATTGACACGTTCTTCACGGTCTTGAATGTGTTTGACAGCTTTTGTGGATTAGTCAGTCCTCCTATGCCGGAAGCCAATACGGCGAGCAGTTCCTCTAATTCAGCACTGTTCTTCACCCTGTTTCTCTCTAAAATGTCTATGATATATGTTTCCTTCAACAGGCTTTTCAGTAGGTTCAACTTGTATTCATCATTCGGCTGAAGAACGACAGGAGGCAGACCACCGTATTTCAGATACATCTCCAACGCCTCCTCTTTGGTCCCGTCAAAGAAAGTCATCAACTCTGAGAAACTGAATGGCGATACATGTATTTGCTGTCCTCTTCCCCTAAATTCAGTAATGATGTCTTTCGACAGGAAACGGGCATTGCTCCCCGTTACATACAAATCTACGTTATCTATTCGCATCAGTCCGTTTAGCACTTCAACAAATTCCGACAGCAGTTGCACCTCGTCAAGCAAGATATAATACATCCTGCCATCAGTGATTTTGCCCTTTACATATTCATAGAAGACCTCTGGGTTGCGATACCTTTTGTTGGCAAAATCATCGAACTGCATTTCGATGATATGCTCGCGGTCAATCCCCTCGTCAATCAGACGGTTCTTAAGCAGGTTAAAGAGCAGGAACGACTTGCCGCTACGCCGTATTCCTGTGATGACCTTAGTCAATCCGTTATGCCTGCTGTCAAGCAGTTGGTTCAGATACTTGTTTCTTTCTACTATCATAGGTTTCTTACATTAGATTTTTGCGTATTTACGCATTTTTCTGCTGCAAAGATAGTAATTATCACCATATTTACAAAATATTTTTGCGTATTTACGCATTTTTCTAATGTAATTTAACAATAATGCCACTAAGTTACAATTTCTTTTCCAAACCGCCAAATGTTTTGGGGATTATGAATCACGTAACTTTATTATTATTCTTTCAATAGTCTCCTTCAATGGTTGTAAATGCTCTTTTATTACAGAGAAAACAACATCTTCATCTATATTAGAATATTCATGAGATATGAAATTTCTCATATTGTATATCGCAAGCCATGGGATA
>JBJEAY010000687.1:0-5734 GCA_051869575.1 Prevotella sp.
CCGATCTATTAGCGTTGCTGACGGCGATGCTGTTTTCGTGTTCCGATTCGGGCAATGAGCTTGTTGTGCCGAAGGCGGCAGACGTATATGCAAACGTGGATGAGGTGAACATGTGGGGCAATCTTGTGCTTGACATACCCAAGGATTCTTTATATAAGGTGGGATACGACAATGGAGATATTGTCACAATAAGTGGGGGCAGTCTGGCTAAGCCTCTCGACATGGCTTTTACCGACAATATGATGTCGGTGGGCACATGGGGTATGTGTCTGACGTATTTTTCAGACGAGGCTACACTTACGATAGGTTTGGCTAATGCCAGCTTCTCCGACCGTGTCGGTGGTAGGGAGGGCGACCAGCTGACCATCTCATTGAAGGAAAAGGGTGGATTCCGTGATATGTACGAGAGAATGAAACTCTGGGATACGGACAATCGCTCTGACTACGACAGCGACGAAATGTTTGCCAATTTCTATCCTGTGGAATGTCACGGAATGAAGACCGGGCTGGTGTATAGGTCAAGCAACCCCCTGATGGACTCTACTAATCCTGTAAGATATGAATACGCCGACCGCCTCGCGCGCAATGCCGGAATCAACACGATCATCACTTTCGCCGACACTGAGGAAAACTGGCAATCGACCGTGGCATCCGGCAGTGGATATGGAGAGTATTGCCATGAACTGTATGGCAAGGGCTCCATTCTGTTCCACAAATTAAATGTTGACATCTTTGTGGACGAACAAGCTGCGAAGGTGGGCCGGATGTTAAGGGCAATGACAGAGAAGGAACCTCCCTATCTTATTTGCTGTTCCATGGGTCGCGACCGCACTGGTCTGATAGCCATCATCCTTCAGGTGCTTGCAGGAACAACATACGAGGAGATAGAGTCGGAATATATGCGTAGCTACTACAACTGGCATCGCCTGCAGCCGTCGTCGGAGTCGTACAACGACTTCCTTGTCAGGATTCTCCACCGCACGCTCTACATCTTGAGCCGCGAGGGTGACGTGGATATAGCTGAGATGTGCGGCATGACCTCCTTTCCGATAGACGACATTATGGAACGCCTGCCGTCGGCAGTGGAGTTGTATCTGAAGAACAAGGCAGGTCTTTCGAGCGAGGAAATAGAAAAGCTAAAAGATATATTGTCAGTAGAAAAGGACACTCCCAAGGAGTCGGTGCCTGTGGTTATATTGGATATCGACATTGCTTCGTCTGCCGACGACCTTGTCACCATGAGTTGCCTGTATCACCTTGCCGACAAGGGAAAAGTGAATCTTGCGGCTATTATGGTGAACCGCACCGGGGATGCGAATGCCAAGATGGCGGACATCATGAACACTTATCACTCTCGAAGAGGACATGATACTCAACCACAAATTGCCTGAGGCGACATCCAACTGCAACCGATATGTGCAATATCCCGACCTGAATGAGAAAGAAGCCATCTTGGGATTGATAAGACGATATTGCTCATTACTCAACTTTTTTCGCAAAGCTCAAGGAACTCCTTTACCCTTCAGCCAGTGACCGTTGGTTAGCCATTATATTAATATCTCTCCCTAATCCACATGGCGAAGAAGGGGTCATAGACCATGTATTTGTTTTTGTCCTGCGTGATGAAGTCCTTGTCGAGAAGCCCCCTCAGTGCTGCCGTGACCACACTCGCCGTTTGAAGATGATGGCGCTTCAAGAACATTCGGCCAGTGACTGCCTCTGCTATACCATCTTTTGCAATGGCTATAAACACCTCACGCTGCTTTTCGGGAATAGTGTCGATGAGGATAGTGAATGCCTCGGAGAACATGTCGATGATATAGACGATAGCCTTTTCTACAATATCCACAGTGCACCTTTCGCCCACGGGAGTCTGGATGAACATCACGTTGAGCACCCTCTGCATACAAGATGTAACAGCATCAAACCTGTGATATACCTCCGACACGGCATCACTGTCTATCCGCTTGCCGTATTTCTCAAACTGGAGTTGGGCAAATTCCACATATTTCTCTTCGGATATTGGGGCAAGATTCATAATCATCACCGACTGGTAGAACGGGCGGGCTGGGGATATGAAGATCTCAGCCATAAGATGACGCTTTGAACCTGCAAATATGAATGTGGCATTGTTGCATTTCTGTACGTATGTGCGCAATAGTGCTTCCACATTCGCAACATCCTGATAGTGAGCTATCTGTTGAAACTCATCGATTGCCACAAGGCACTGTCGGTCGGCATTGGCAAGATATGAGAAAATCTCATCCAATGTGACAGTGGGATTTTCAATATCTCCAAGCCCTACACTCCACATCGGGTTGTTGTTGATGTCGAAAGATATTTCCGAACGTATGGAGCGGATGGCATTTACAAATACCTCCCAAGCCTTTCGCCCACGGGGCTTGAGCTCGTCGAGTATAGCCCTGCCGAAGACATTGACGAAGTCGCGCACGCTATTTGTTGAGTATATGTCAATGTGGAATGTATAAAACCGCTCCTTTATCGCCTGTTGGTTGAAGCAATGGTAGATCAAGTCGGTCTTGCCCACACGTCTTGGCGAGATTAATGCCATGTTATTACCATTAATCAGCAGTTCCACCATTCTATTGGTTTCTTCCACCCTGTCGCAGAAATATTCAGGTCCTGCATACCCTTTTGTAACAAACGGATTGTCCATAATACATTGTTTTTGAGCGCAAAAATACATATTTTCTTCGAATTATCCAAAATAGGATAATCCTTTTTAGGATAATTTATATATTACGCAAGTATTTCTCAAATAAATCCCGGATTGTTTGGCAGTTCGGGATATTATTATTAGGATTGAGAATTATTGTGAGTACCATGGCTTGTCGGTAGCATCGGTAATGATGGCTGTGATTTTTTTGTGTCAATGAAACAAAAACAAGTCAAATATTCAAAAACTCGATTGTTAGGGGGCGTTTTTATGCGAAATCCAAGGTTTATCCAAATAAAATGATTACTTTTGCAGAAAATAAAATCAGGTATTAACATTATTATATAATCAAGGATAGATGGAATCATCAATGCAGACAATAGAGGCATTTGCCCATTATATAAGGGGAGCAATCACGCTCTTCTTCATCTTCTGGTGCTTCAAGTTGTATGTGTATAAGAGGCGCAACAGGATGATGAAACTGTTGTATTATGCCACTTTGTTCCTTGCTTTCGGATTCTTAAAGGATGCAGTGTTCCTGTTTGCCGATTGGAAGAACTCGATATTGCTTAATGACGTGGCGCGAACAATCGACATGCTGTTCATACCCCTTATATGTTCATTCTTTCTTGAGGCAGTGCGCCCTGGTCTTGTCACCAACAAGAAGTTGGCAGTGGCATTGGGAGTGCAGTCGATGTTTTTGGCGTTTTTTATGGTTACGCTCGATGAAATCGCCATTTTTTGCGCCTTAGTATTAGATTTCATCATATCGTTAATAACTATGATATATGTGGTGATCTTCTCAATCAAATACCGCAACTTCATCTCCTCCAACTATTCCTATCGCGAGAATATCGATGTCAATTGGGTAGTCGTTTCGTGTATTGTCTATTTCTCCACATTGTTTTTCTTTATCTTTGCATTCGACCAGACCACATGGCTCAGCGAGTCGATGTATAACCTCTTCTCACTTGTTCTTTGGACATTCCTTTACCTTTATGCCCGTAGGCACAGGGTGATTAGGATAATAAAACCCAAGTTGAAACAGCCCGTCGTTGTCAATGAGGAAAGCAAGGAGCCGGAAATCGAGGAAGAGCAACCCCAGTCATATCGTGACGACATAATCACCGAGAGGCTCACTCGAGTTATGGAGGTCAACAAGGTGTATCTCAATCCCAAGGTGTCGCTTGGTGAGGTGGCACTCGCCATAGGTTCAAACAAGACCTACCTCTCCGACTATCTCAACAACTCGCTCCACACCACCTTCTACGACTATATCAACACCTACCGCATAGCTGAGGCATGCCGTATCATCGACGCAATGCCCACCGAGGGCCGCAGACCGATGTCGGCAGTGGCGGAGATAAGCGGATTCAACTCCCTCTCCACTTTCAATCGCTACTTCCTCAAGGTGAAGGGAATGAGTCCCAAGAGCTATTATTCGTCTAAACAGATTATGTAACCAATTAATAAAAAATAATATATAGGAGATTAGAGTATGAAAAGAAATCTACTGCTATTGTTTGCCCTTGTGGCATTCATCTCGGCAAGAGCCGACAAGGACATTTATCAAGACCGACTGTTGTTCCATTGTTTCGACAACGGAACGGCGGAAGTGCGACTTTCCGAATATCACGACACCTATCAAATGGACGTGGTGATACCCGAGACTGTGGAAGCCGACGGCAAGACTTATACTGTGACATCCATTGGCGACAATGTGTTCACTAATCCGATTAACAGCATCAAATTGCCCAATACTATTCGTCGTATTGGCAATTATGCATTCTATGGCTCAGAGCTGACGGCAATAACATTGCCCGAACAGCTCGAGGAGATAGGGTCCCACGCATTCTCCATGTTAGGATTGGAATCTGTAATATTGCCCGACGGAGTGAAGGTTATTGGCGACTACGCTTTCTTTTCCAATAAGTCGCTGACATCAGTCACACTTCCGTCACAACTTGAGAAGATTGGAAATAGTGCATTCGGTTTTTGTTTCAGACTGACATCCATATCCCTCCCTTCAACGCTCAAGTCGATAGGAGCGAACGCATTCAGCAATACAGGTTTAACTGCCGTCACCTTGCCAGAGGGTATTGAGGAGATAGGCGAATTTGCATTTGAGTCAACAAACCTTACGTCGTTCACATTTCCTGCCAATATCACAACAGTGCCGGCATGGATTTTAAGATATTCCAAAATTACCGAAATAACCCTGCCTGCCGGTGTCAAGGAGATAGGCAAGGGTGCTTTCTCCGACTGTAAACAACTCACCACTGTCATCTTGCCTGAGGGATTGGAGACTATCGGCGGAAATGCTTTCTATGGTTGTAAAAACCTTACGTCTATCACGTTGCCTTCGACAGTCAAGTCGATTGGCGAGTGGGCTTTTGGTTTATCTGGCTTGACTTCGATTAGTCTGCCCGAAGGCTTGAAGACTATCGACAACTATGCCTTCTTGCGATGCAATTCACTCGAATTGCTTTATTTGCCCGAGTCGGTGGAGAGGATAGGCGAGAGGATTGCCTCGAATGAAAATGGCAACTTGGTATTGAGGATACCTAAGAGCATTGATGTCATTGAAGGTCGACAGGACTTTGGCTCTCTTGCCGGTTATGCGTTTGATGGCGAAGGAAATGGTGTGGAGATTGTGGATAAGATGTTTGTCAACAATCGTAAGGATGGTTCGAGGGTGCTATTTGAGATTGACCCAACGATGGTGGAAGATGGTGTCTTAACCATCCCCGAAGGCATAACGGCATTAGGTGTTGGAGCACTCAGGTCTATCGAAGCAGATAAGATTATCCTGCCCGAAGGACTTACTGCCATTGGTCAGAATGCATTCTATGAATCCACAGTAAAAGAGATAGTCTTGCCTTCAACTTTAAGGCAGTTGGGCGAACAGGCTTTCAACAATGCAACTAAGTTGGAGAAAATCACTATTTCCGAGTCGATAGAGGCATTGCCCTACGGTTGTTTTCAGCATTGTGAGAGTCTCTCGTCGGTTGTGTTGCCTCAGTCATTGAAAGTTCTTGGCGAATGTGCTTTCTATTT
>JBJEAY010000688.1:0-5729 GCA_051869575.1 Prevotella sp.
GTCTTCTTTCGCCTCTGCTGAGGTGCTGCCTGTAATGGTCAGCTTACCATTGCCGGGAATTGGCACTACCTCTATCTTCACGAGTGACACCTTGTCGCCATTGCTTGTTGCAGTATAGCAAGTGCCGGGAGCAAGCGGTGCGTCTTCAATCAGATTGGTGCCACGTTCTTCGGGTACAGCAACAAAAAACTCCTCTTGCGTGTCCTTGTCAATATATGAGAAGTTGGTGTCCCAGAACTCCATACCACCAATGCGCTTCAACTGTTCCTTGACACGACGGCGCATCTCTATCGCCCAAACAAGATATGTGCGTACGTCTTCCTTGGAAAAGACTCCGTCTGGGTGCATCAGCTTGATTAATCCTGATACAGTCTTGCGCACGGGTTTCGTGTCTCGCTGTTTCATCTGCGCCCCGAGAGTGAAGTATTTGTCGATAGCGTCCGTATAGGTGGTCTTGCGCTGTGTATGCAGGAACTCACTAAAGAAGTCCGTACTGAAACCGAAGTGGTTGGTGAAGTTTGTTGGGGCAAACTTCATCACCTCCCATCCCGGCAGGAAGAATCCTATACGATCCAAGAATGCCGTGTCGTTGCATATCTTGTCGGAGAAAGGCGAGAACAGATGCGATGTCTGAAGTACCGTTTCTACAGGCTGGTTGATGTTTCCGTTCAATATGACAGAGGCGTTGGCAGCCTTCTCTCCCGACCTTCCGCCTCGTGAGAACGAGCCGCTCTCCATGTAGTCCTTCATCAGAGGCACCACCTCACGGTCCTTGAACAGCTCATCTGTTGACTCGTCAAAACAGATGGCATCCCATTTCCCCACTGCTCCTATTTGTCCGTTGGCATTGTTGACAAAGAGTGATGCGGCAGTGCCTTGTCCGCCACTGACAAGCATGGAGTAAGGCGACAGTTCCTTGAAAACAAATGACTTGCCAGACGAGCGTGGACCAAGCTCCGCCATATTGAAATTGGCTTCCACCAATGGAATGAAACGCGAGAGAAGAAGCATCTTCATTCGCTCAGTCATTCCTTCCGACTCTGGTTCATATCCCCCGCTTCTGAGCAATACGTTGAGCCATTCCTCGTTTGAGAACATGCTGCGTGCCCTTGCCACCTTGTCCTCCTCAAAGTTTGACAATTGTATCGGTCGCACCTTGCTAACTACAAATGGGTATATCTTCTTGCCGATCATGATCGTATTGTCATAGTCAACGTCGATAATAGCCCATATGCCGCCCAACATCATCTTTTCATGCTGACTCAGTATCTCTTCAGATATATTGGCATCATGAATGGCAAGGTTTGACATTTCCGCCCAATACTTGTCCTTTGAAGGGTCAAGACGAACGGAAATCTTGTCTATTATCTTATATGTGCCCCTTTCGCGAATCTTGGCCTGCACAAGAGTTGCCTCGTCGGGATTGACATAGTGTTCACGCAGTACACGTTTTACGCTTTCTATTCCCTCCTGTATTTTCTCTTCGTCATCCGTACTGCAAGAGTTGGCAAGCAGGTATTCAAGAACAAACACCGGCACATTTGCCCCGCCTTTCACGCTGCGCACCACATCCTTGCGCACTACATATCCCTTGAACAAGTCAAGAAGTTTTTCATCGAGTTCTATCATATCTTCAATCCATTATTTTTGTTTAGAACAGGTCATCAATATCCCTTGACGACGATTTCCTTATCTCGCAGCTGTCAATCTGCACGGCTGTCTCCTTGTCGGCAATCACCACCTTGTCAATACCGTCGGCTAACTCGAATTCCAAGCAGAGAGTTTCACCAGGTTTCATACAAGTTATCATATTGCCGTTCACCACTTTATTGCCAGCAAAGAGCATGAGTTTTATCTTCCTTTCATGCGTGAACAAACTATTATCAACGTCTTCAGCCGACAGTTTAACAGTGAAGTAATTGCCAGCGATGTTTCTTAACTCTTCTTTGTTGTCAATGGTGATGCCAAGCGAATATTCACTCTGTGATTTTAACATTTCATATACAGGGATGATACATTCTTGCGGAGTGAAGCCTCCATGGGCATAGCCGTATGCTCCACGGGTGACGAAAGGTTTGTCTGTGCGGGCATAATACTGATAATTGCTGTCAAGGTATCTGCCTTCCATTTCTATGAATTTTGTGGATGGCAGGGGATGTTCTGTCAGCACATAACGCTCTTCTATCCTCAGTGTCTGACCTTCGGGACGCGGTTCCTTGTCTGCTTCGTCAAGTATGCCAGTGATGACAAAGCCGTGGTCGGTTGTGAGTACCACCTTCTCATAGCCAATCATGAAGAGTGTCTTTATCTTCTCACGCAGCTCAGTCTCATAATTGTCGATGTCCTTCAGACCGCCCATCTGTTTCTTCTCTCCCACTTGGTCGATATCCCCGTATGTGAGCACTAACTTCCTCGCCGTTGTACTCTCGCCAATTATGTCAAGAGGCATTATCTCCACATCAGGGCAAGCCTCTTTCAGATAGGTATATCTCTTCTGTGCACTTACGGTCGGTTCCTTGCAGCCAAACAGTGCGCTCATTCCGTTCTCTGTGACAGAAGGAAGAACGGATAAAGCCACATTCCTGTTTATTGTTATGTCTTTGTCTGACAAGCCATCCGCTACGCATTCTGCTATCTCTAATCGCAGCCCGTCACATACTATGACTGCTGTGCGCTTGTTCCCTTCGAGAGCTTTGGCAACGATGTGCTTTTGTGTTGGGGCGTATTCCCCATTTATGTAATACCATTTTTCCAGCAGTTCCTTGTTCAGTTGGGTATAGTGTTCTTGCAGGGGACGCAGTGTCGGTTCGTCGTTCATCCATGCCACGAATATCTTCCGCATGGCAGTGTCAAGCCTTGAGAAGTTCTGCCTGTAGTACTCTGCCATCTGAGCGTAATCGTCTATCCCATTCATTGCCTTCACCTCAAAGGTGCAGAGTGTCAGCACATTGTTGAGCCATTGGGACTTGAACACCTTAGCTTTCTTGCTTGCAGTCCTTTTTTGTATATAATTGATGATGTCGGTTGTGTCTTGCCCAGATTTTATGGCATTGCTCAACTGCTTCATCAACTTGCGGTCAAGTGCGCCAAACGGATGGTCGGGATGCACTCCCAACACATCAATGTCGTTCTTCAAGACAAAGCCGTCAACATACTTTCTCAGCATATCGACCCTTTCCGCACTGTCAGTCCACTGGTAATACACATCGAGCAGCAATCCTTCTATCGTATTGTCAACCATACGTTGGAGCATGACGTTCACCGTTTCTTGCGCCAAGGTGTCAGCCGGTTGCTCAGTTGGTGCCTTACCTATTATATTATATACCTCATCTCGGAACACGTTCCATACCGTGTTGTCCATCCGCTGCCTTGTGGTAGCTGGAGAATGCAAGAAGTCAAGCAGCCAGTCATCAAGGCGCAACGGCTCAGTGATGCCGTCAGCCACCGATTTCCACCACTTCACGTCTTTTCCTTCGCTCAGTTTTGCAGCCAACAGCAGTTTTTCCTTTGCGATAGCCGTGTTCTTGCCTGTCGCGTCAAACAGTTTTTGCCGGATGTAAGTCTCCATATCGTCCAGTGCCAACAGCCCTGCCGTCTGCACATATTCCTGTAGGAATGTGAGCTTCTCCGCCTTCTTCTTGGCATAGAACACCACCTTGTCATTCCTGTATGCCGACTCAGCAAGATATTTTGCCTCTATCTCGCCCCATTCGTCCTTGACGGTAATCAGCCTAAACTCTTCCGGCAAGTATTTAAGCAGATAGTTGCCTTCGCCCTTGGCATCTGTCACCACTATGTAGCGATGCTCTTCGAGCACCTTCTGTATGTCATCAATGAACCATTTCTGTATCATATTCATTTCTGTTTATATATAAAAGAATTGCGAATTTCTTTTCATGTCACGTCACTCATGACAAAAAATCACGAATTTCTTTACACGTTCTTGTTCTCATGACAAAAAATCACGAATTTCTTTACACGTTGGTTTCCTCATAGTAAGGAATTACCAATTTCTTTATGCGTGATGATTGTTTCGCCAGTTACCTGACCATACTCTCCTTTATTCATAAACAGATTGACCAATTCTGTATTGATGAAATAATTCTCCTTGCCCATTTTCACTTTTTCAAGTAATCCCATACTTGTCAGATCCTCCAGATATTTTGCAGCAGTAGGTCTTGATACCGTTAAATCATTCATCAAAAATTCTATCTTGGTATATGGGTGGAAGAACAGATTGTTGAGCAGGTCATGCTTGTATTTTTTCCCAAAGGCAGGTCTTATCTTTGTTTTGAATGAAACCATAAGAGTAGATATACCCTTTACCATATCAATGGTGAAGTCTGCGGTTTCCTCTATGCCTTTTAGAATAAACAGAATCCATTCCTCCCATTCCTTGAAGTTGTCACCTTGTTTATCACGTATAGCTTGCAGAAGTCTGTAATATTCCGCCTTGTGGTGAGTGATGAATCGGCTTAGATAGAGAATGGGCAAATCCAATATTTCTGTTTGTATCAGATATAAGATATTCATAATTCTTCCAGTTCTTCCGTTTCCATCTCCAAACGGATGAATACTTTCGAACTGATGGTGGATTATCGCCATTTTGACCAGTGGGTCATAATCGCACAATTTGTCATCATTCACAAATTGCTCGAGATTGCTCATGGTCCTGTTTATCGTGTCTATATCCTGAGGGGGAGTATAAACGATACGTCCGTCAACACTACTTTTCAACGATGTTCCTGGTACAGTTCTGAAACCTTCGTTGTTTTCAACAAGAACTCGCTGTATGTCTTTTATTACATTAATTGTAAGTAGGTTGTTCTTTTTCAACAATATGAACCCATGAGAAATAGCCTCCCTATATCTTAGCACCTCCTTTGCTGCTGCACTGACAATGATAGATTGATTGCCCAACCCGGCTTGATAGAGATCGTCTTGGGTTGTTACAATATTCTCGATAGCAGAACTGTCCTTAGCTTCTTGCAAAGTGAGGCAACTGATAAGTATTCTCTCATTGGGGATGGTTTTTGCCACACCTTTCAATTCTGCCAACTTCTTGTTAGAACGGTTGACTTGCTTTAATACCTCCTTGGTTTCTAAATCATATCCAAGAGGCAAGTTGGGTATTTTATATTGTTCCATGTTTCAAGAATTAATTTGATTTTACCAGTCCGCATTCAGGTATTTCTTCAGCTGTCCGGCATTGAGCACTTCGTAGCTCAGCATGCCTCGCTTCTGCAGGGGGGCGATGTTCTTGCCTACGCCGTCGTCGAGCTTGGGGTCGTAGCCTGAGGCGAGCAGGTCGTCCACCTTTTGGCAGAATGTCTTCAGCTCGGCGAGCTGGGCTTTCAGCTCCTGTACTTCCATGCGTCCCTCGGTGGTGGAGGTGTCTATGGAGTTGAGGCGGTCGCTGATGGAGGTCTCGCGGTTGGCGGCATAGATGGAGCGCACACGATAGAGCGTGTCGCGGCTCCATTTGTAGATGCTTATGTAGAGTTCCAGGGCGTGGTGGCTGCCGCTGGTCAGATGCCAGATGAATGGGGTCTTGGGCAGATACATGAAGAGGTTCAGATGGTCGCTGAGCTGCTGGAAGAAGCGTTCCTGCAAGTACTTCTCAAGTCCGCAGCCCAACAGTTGGCACACTTGGTTGAACTGTGCGGGCGAGTAGCCTCTTTCCATCATCTCGCGCTCTATGCGTATGGCGAGGCGTTCCTCGCCGAGCT
>JBJEAY010000689.1:0-5683 GCA_051869575.1 Prevotella sp.
TTCTTTAATTCTTTAATTCTTTAATTTTTTAATTCTTTAATTCCCATCGGGATGAGGACCTTGTTTGATAGCCTTCAGCAGAATGCTTATCTCCACAGCCAAGAGGGTGGTGAAGAGGGCGAGGAAGATGAAGAAGGTGAGCATGACACTTGAACTGCCGATGTTGCTCACGCCTACCCATGTGGGCATCATGTCCTGAATAGCCCAAGGCTGACGTCCGAATTCGGCAACAAGCCATCCCGACTCACTGCATATATATGCTAAGGGCACAAGTGCTATCGCTGCCATGTGGAGCAAGCGCAGTTTGGGGCATGCCACATCCTTGCGCCATGAGATGAATGTCATAACGGCGAAGAAGAGCAGGAACAGTGTGCCTAATCCCACCATCACGCGGAAGGCATAGAAACACAGAGGTATGTAGGGCACAAGGTCGGCCTTGTCCTTGACATATCCATATCCGAAGTAGGGCATGTTCTCCTGTATGTCCTTGAGCAGTTGAGCCTTGCGCTCGGGAGCGACATCCTTCTGACGATATTCCTTGAGTGCCGAGATGGCAATCTGTCCACGCCTGATCTTCTCGTCGCTGTCCTTCAGCAGGTCGTTCACTCCAGGCACATATCCGTTGAGGTCGCGTGTGGCGAGGAATGACAGTGCCTTTGGTATCTCAATCTTCATTGCAGGCTCCTCGTGGGAGGCATAGTCGGGTTGCTCGAAGGGATTAACCAGTGCGATGGCGGTGAGGCCTTGTCCTTCGCCTCCGTCATACAGAGCCTCCATGGCAGCAAGCTTCATCGGTTGCACCTGTGCCACCATATATGCCGAGTGGTCGCCAGTGTGTAGGGCGAGAAGTGATGCAACAAGTCCTACGGCAGAACCAATCTTGATGCTCTTTGTGGCAAGTTCGGTGTGGCGCTTCTTGAGCAGATACCAGCAGCTCACCGCAATGACGAAGATGGCACCGATAATCCACGATGATATCACCGTGTGGCAGAACTTGTCGATGGCGAATGGCGAGAGAGCCACTTCGGCAAACGACGACATCTCGTTGCGCATGGTGTCGGGATTGAATGTGCAACCCACGGGATACTGCATCCATGAGTTGGCAACAAGTATCCACCATGCCGAGAAGGTGGCGCCTATACCTGTGAGCCATGTGGCGGCGAGATGGAATCCGCGCGACACCTTCTTCCAACCGAAGAACATCACTGCCACAAAGGTTGACTCCATGAAGAATGCCACTATACCCTCGATGGCAAGCGGAGCGCCGAAGATGTCGCCCACAAACCACGAGTAGTTGCTCCAGTTGGTACCAAACTCAAATTCGAGTATGATACCCGTAGCCACACCCATGGCGAAGTTGATACCGAAGAGTTTCTGCCAAAACTGTGCAGCCTCTTTCCAAAACTCCTTGCCAGTGCGATACCAGCAAGTCTCGATGATGCCCATGATGAGGGCAAGTCCCAGCGTCAGTGGGACGAAAAGCCAGTGATAGATGGCGGTGAGAGCGAATTGCGCCCTTGCCCAGTCTATCGCCGCGGCGTCGATGTTTAGAAATGTTTCTGTCATGTTATCTAAGATTTTAATTTTTTATACTTTAATTGACTTCGTCGAACTTCGTTTCTTTAATACTTTAATTCTTTAATACTTTAATACTTTAATACTTTAATACTTTAATACTTTAATACTTTAATTCTTATCAAGCATCTCTCTTGCCACAAATCCTGCCTTATCCCCGTCGGTGGCATGCTCCGAGAGAAAGTCGGGAAAGAAGAACACCTTGAGCACTGCGAAGATGATGATCAACTTGATGATGATAATCGTCCACAGGGTGCGTCCGATTTTCATATTACGAAAACCATCAGCATAGAGGTCATATATACGGTATAATTGTTTCATGCTGCAAATCTAATAAAAAAAATCGAATTACAATAATAATATTTGTTTTTTTTTGTATTTTTAAATATAAAATTGTTCCTTTTTTCCATAATATTCCTAAAAAATGAGGTAGGACGGCAAATATCGCTCGTTATTTCTTTGGCATTTCAACGAAATTCTGTAATTTTGCAATCGAAATTGAATTAATTCTATTAAATATAAGGTAGAGGTATTAAGGTTAAGAGATGAACAAGAATTTGACTTATGTGCTTGTGGCAGTCATTGTGCTGCTTATGGCAGGAGCAGGTTATCTGTTTTTCAGTCTGAATAAGCAGAAGCAGGCTAATCAAGAGATGCAGGAACTGGCTGAACTCGACAAGAAAGAGATGGAGAACGAGTATGAGCAGTTTGCACGCCAATATAGCGAGATGAAAACTCAGATTAACAACGACTCCATCGTGGCTCAGCTCACTCAGGAGCAGATGAAGACCCAGCAACTCCTTGAGGAACTCAAGCGCGTGAAAAGCAGTGACGCTCGCGAGATTGCGCGACTCAAGAAGGAACTCGCCACGATGAGGGCGGTGCTCAAGTCGTATGTCATGCAGATCGACTCGCTCAACAGGGTCAACGAGAACCTCACTGCCGAGAACACTCGTGTGAAAGGACAATATGCCGAGGCTACACGTCAGATTGAGGGTCTGAGCTCCGAGAAGGCCAGTCTGTCGGAGAAGGTGGCGATAGCTGCACAATTGGATGCCACCGGTATCACGATGACCCCATTCAAGAAGGGAGGCAAGAAACTCAAGAGGATGAAGGATTGCAAGAGTATCCGCGTGGATTTCACTGTTGCCAAGAACGTCACGGCTTCCAATGGTATGCGCACCTTCTATGTGCGTATCACCAAGCCCAACGGACAGACCATCGATGATGGTGCATCGTTCACCTACGAGAACCGCACTCTCAAATCCACTATGAGCAAGCAGGTGGAATATACTGGCGAGGCTCTGCCTATGTCGTTGTATTACAATGGCAGTCAGGTGTATGAACCGGGAACGTATATCGTGAGCATTTTTGCCGATGGTCACATGATTGGAAGCAGAAGCTTTACGTTTGAGAAATGAGGAATTAGGAATGAAAGGACTTTTTTCTTTAATATTAATATTGGGTGGCATAACCTATTCGCTTGATGCCGAAGCCCAAAATGCCCTGTCGTTGGACAGTTGCCGCTCCTTGGCACTGAATAACAACAGGCAGATGGGTGTGGCGAGAGTCAAGCGTGAGATGGCACGCAATATGAGGAAGTCGGCACGCACAAAATACCTGCCACAGGTGAATGCCTCGGGAGCGTATATATATACGAGCAAGCAGGTGTCAATCCTTAGCGACGACCAGAAGCAGGCCCTTGGCAATATGGGCACTGCCGCCGGACAGGTGTTCGCGCAGATGGGACTTCCCGGCACGGATGCGCTTGCAGGTATGCTCAATGGTGTGGGCAGCGGTATTGTAGATGCATTCCACACCGACAACCGCAATATGTTTGC
The DNA here is from genome assembly GCA_051869575.1 of Prevotella sp. Lineage (GTDB taxonomy): Bacteria > Bacteroidota > Bacteroidia > Bacteroidales > Bacteroidaceae > Prevotella. The sequence goes on from JBJEAY010000689.1 coordinate 3,417, forward strand.
CGCTTCCGTGATGCTCACCCAACCTGTGTTCATGGGAGGAAGTATCATTGCCATGAACAAAATGGCTGATTTGGGTGAGGATATGGCAGCCAACCAAGCCGAAGCCACCACTCAGGCTACGCTCTACAGTATCGACAATGCCTATTGGACTGTGGTGTCGCTCAAGCATAAGAAACGGTTGTCTGAGAGCTATCTCAACCTTGTAAAAAAACTCGACGGCGATGTCGGCAAGATGATTCGCGAGGGTGTGGCGACTCGTGCCGACGGACTCAAGGTGAGCGTCAAGGTGAACGAGGCTGAGATGACACTCACACAGGTGGAAGACGGATTGGCATTGGCAAAGATGCTCTTGTGCCAACTCTGTGGACTTGATGTCAACAAGGATATCGTACTTGCTGACGAGGATAATGACCAATTAGCTACCGAGATTGAGGCTATGGCAGCCGACATCGATAGTCAGGAGAGAATAGCTGGCGACAATCGTCCCGAACTGAAGATGCTGCAGAACGCAGTTGATATCAGTAAGCAGGCAGTGAATATTGCCAAGGCGGGATATATGCCCAAGGTGATGCTCACCGGTGGATACACCGCCACCAATCCCAACGTGTATAACGGATTCCAGCGCAGCTTTGCCGGAGTATGGAACGTGGGGGTGATGGTGACAGTGCCCGTGTGGAACTGGAACGACGTCACCTATAAGGTGCGTGCTGCCAAGAATCAGATGGTCATTGCCTCGCTCGAACTAAATGATGTGCGCGAGAAGGTTGACCTGCAGGTCAACCAATGCAACTTCAAGGTGAACGAAGCAGCCAAGAAACTGCGCCTTGCCACGGCAAGCACTGCCCGTGCCGAGGAAAATCTCAGATGCGCCAACTTGGGATTCCGTGAGGGCGTGATGCAGTCAACCGACGTGATGGAGGCACAAACGGCATGGTTGCAGGCGCAGTCGCAGAAGATAGATGCCGAAATAGATGTTAAACTGAGCCAGGTTAACCTGCAGAAGGCGCTTGGCACATTACACGAATAAAGATATGTCAGAAAAAGCACAACATAAGAATATCCTTTTGGCTACGGCGGCATTCACTGTTGTCGTGGTTATAGTGGGACTTATCGGTTATCTGACCTTGGGACCGAAAGAGGAAGTTATCCAGGGACAGATGGAAGTGAACGAATACAAGGTGTCGAGCAAGGTGCCTGGACGAATCCTGGAAATCAGGGTGAAGGAGGGCGACTATGTCAAGGCTGGCGACACGCTCGTGATTATCGACGCCCCCGAGGTGATGGCAAAGCAGACACAGGCCGAGAGTGCGCAGAATGCGGCATCGGCTATGGACGAGATGGCCAAGGCGGGAGCGCGTCAGGAGCAGATACGTGGAGCGTTCGAGGTGCTGCAGCAGGCCAAGGCCGGACTGGAGATTGCCGAGAAATCCTACCATCGTGTGCAGCGACTCTTCGACGGGGGTGTGATGAGCGAGCAGAAGCGCGACGAGGCATACGCCAACTACAAGGCTATGGAGGCGCAGGTGAAGGCTGCCCAGAGCCAATATGACATGGCGCGCAATGGTGCACGCCGTGAGGAGAAATTGGCTGCCGCCGCACAGGTGCAAAGAGCCAAGGGAGCTGTGGCTGAGGTCAACTCCTATGTACACGAGATGGTGCAGGTGGCTACTCACGATGGCGAGGTGAGCGAGATATTCCCCGAGGTGGGTGAACTCGTCGGCACCGGCAGTCCCATAATGACCATATCCCTGATGAATGACCTTTGGGCTACGTTTAATGTGCGCGAGGATCAACTCAACGATATGTCCGTAGGCAAGACTATCCACACCTTCGTGCCTGCATTCAACAAGGAACTCGATTTCAAGGTGTATTACATGAAGGACCAGGGCAGTTATGCCACATGGAAGGCTACAAAGGCCAACGGACAGTATGACCTCAAGACCTTCGAGGTGAAAGCGCGTCCGGTGGGCAAACTCGATGGACTGCGTCCGGGGATGAGCGTGATCATTAGGAATTAGGAATTAGGGATTAGGGATTAGGAATTAGGGATTAGGAATTAGGGATTAGGGATGTGGGAAGTTATTAAGCGCGAAATGGGATTTATGCGCCACAATGGGCTTTATATAGCCTGTTTGGTGGTGTTTCCCCTGTTGGTGATGATATTTTTCACCACACTGATGGGGGAGGGACAGCCTGCCGAAATGCCAGTGGGTGTTGTCGATCTCGACAATTCGTCGATGTCGCGCAAGGTGGTGCGCTCTCTCGAT
>JBJEAY010000690.1:0-5664 GCA_051869575.1 Prevotella sp.
CTTTTTCTGATAAACTATGATACGCGGGAAATGCTTCTTCCAATAATCAGTCTTTATTACCCACGGCTCAAGTTGTCCATGTGGAGACACTACAATACGAGTTCCGCTCTTCCTGGCTTTCCTCACAAGCATAAAATCCGAATCCCTCCAACAGCCGTGCAAGTGTATTATATCCACATTAGACATCTTGATCAACTTCAACGCATCATGCAACGAAGTGGCACTGACATTCTCAATACAACCATCTCCCGACAGATAGTTGAGTTCTGTCATCGCTTTCGATAAGATATCTATATAGTCGTGTGAGATCTTATCGCTTGCCGTATAGTAATGCAGTATTCTCATTTCGCTGATAATATTAACGTCGTATGAAATCTTCCTTGTTGCTTCTAAGGAATTTGATGTTCAGGAACATATTGCGCCATATCTCGGATAATTCGAGGAAAGGTATCTTCCAGGCGGATATATCCTCGTCGATGGCTTTCATCGCTTTCGAAGCTATCCATATCTTTATGAGATAGTTGAAGATGAGAGAAACACCGGCTGCGGCTGTTATGACGTATAATCCCATAATTGCCGACAATGCGATTGCCGCTATCAGCAATAGCAATGTGGCATGAAGGAAGAGCGTGTCAAAAAATACGGGCAGACGGTATGCCATTCTTCTTTGAAGATGACGCGAGGTCATGAAGAAGAACAGTTTTTCGTTTATCCATCCTTTCTTGGTTGGAGCCTCGCGAATGATGCGCGAATCGCTATCCGTGGCAGTGGCGGTATTATAGGGCGTGGAATATTCATTCACGAGGAAATCATATTCTCCACGCAGGAATTTCAGGTTATTGATGAATCCATTGTGATTCATGAACACGTCACGACGCACTGCAAGATTTCTGCCACAATATGCGAAAGCGATGGAATTCTGGGCTTTCCTTAGTTGGCGGAACCACGACTTTATATGGTCAAGTCGCTCATAGTCGGTAGCATTTTCATCATAGCGTGTTTCTCCCAACACCATCTCGGCTTTATTATTACAATGCGAAGCCATTGAGGCAAGCCAAGTGTCGGAAGCTGGTCGGCAATCAGCGGTTGTCAGAAGAAGCCATTCATGCTTGGCCGCTTTCACTCCGATGGTGATTGAAAGTTTGCGGCGACTGACGTAATGACTTGTGTCGGGAATGAATGTGGTGTAAAGATTGGAATATTGGGATTTCAGTCTTTTCAGCACATCTTCCGTCTCATCTGTAGATGACTCGTCAACGACAATCACTTCGTATTTTCCTGAATACTGCTGCTCAAGAAATGCGGGCAGATTACGCTCTATCTCCATCGCATTGTCATGGACGGGGATAATGATTGAAAAGCCAGGCAATTGCTTGTCTTCTGGTTTTTCATCTGAAGAAGACGCCGAATCAATGTCAGGTCTTCTAAAAAGAACATTACAGAATGGGGTGGCCACTGCTATGAGCAGGAGCACACCACATACTGTAATCGTTAGTGTGTCAAATATTAGCATATAAAATTATTTATAATGCGCGCAAGTCCTCGGTGGTATAACCCACGGGCAGAGGACGGCAGTTGTATTGCGAAGCCATTATCTCGCCATAAGCGCCGGCAGAGCGCATGGCAATCAGGTCTCCGCGTTTTGTTGCATTCAGTGGCACCTGCTTGCCGAATACATCGCTCGACTCGCAGATAGGACCGACAACATCGTATTCCTCAACAGGGGCATCGCTCGACAGATTTTCTATCTTATGATATGCCTGATAGAGGGCAGGGCGAATGAGGTCGGTCATTCCGGCATCGACGATAGCGAATTTCTTCACCGAACCCTGCTTTACATAAAGAGTGCGTGTGATGAGCGAACCGCATTGGCATACTACAGCACGACCAAGTTCGAAGTGGAGTGTCTGTCCAGGGCGCAACTTGAGATGACGGGCATAAGTGTCGAAATATGACTTGAAGTCGGGCACCGGCACACGGTCGGGATGCTCGTAGTCAACGCCAAGTCCACCGCCTACATTGATGTTCTCGGGTATGATGTGGTGAATCTCCAGTTGGTCTTGCAACTCGTTGATACGATTGCATAAAGCCTTGAAGTCGCCCATGTCAAGTATCTGAGAACCAATGTGGAAATGCAAACCGACAAACTTGACGTTAGTCATACCTGCAGCCTTTTCGATAACATCCACCATATCTTCCATGGCAATACCGAATTTGTTTTCTGCCAAACCGGTTGTGATATTGGCATGAGTATGTGCGCCCACGTTGGGGTTGATACGGAATGCCACTCTTGCCACCTTGTTCTTGGCAGTTGCAAGTTGGTTGATGACATCAAGTTCGGCAAGACTCTCCACGTTAAAGCAGAAGATGTCCTTGTCAAGACCGAGATTAATCTCCCAGTCGCTCTTTCCAACACCGGCATACACTATTCCGTCAGTTGGGAATCCAGCTTTGCAAGCAGCTTCAATCTCACCGCCACTCACGCAGTCGGCACCAAGACCGGCTTCGCGGATTATGGTTAGCAACTTGGGATTGGCATTTGCCTTAACTGCATAATGCACCTTGAATCCCTCGTGCTTACCGGCTTCGTCGTTGATAGTGCGCAGTGTGGTGCGAAGCAGTTCGGTGTCGTAGTAGTAGAACGGTGTTCTTACTTTCTCGAATTGTCCTATTAAGTTGTGCATGTGTCTTCTTTAATATTTTAATGTTTTAATATTTTAATTTTTTAATTCTTATTAAAAAGAGTGTCACTAAGGCTCTGCAGTGCGCGCTTCTTGTCACTCTCCTTGATGAGGAACGAGATGTTGTAGTTGCTTCCGCCGTATGAAATCATGCGCACGGGGATATTCTTCATAGCCTCGGTGGCAAGTGTCTCAAATCCCACGTTGCTCCAGTCGAGATCTCCAACGACACAGATGATACACATGTCGTTGTCAACGGTTACAGTACCGTATTTCTTGAGTTCGTTGACAATCTCATCGAGGTGACTATTGTTGTCGATACTCATGGAAACACCTACCTCTGATGTGCACACCATATCAATGGCTGTTTGATAGCTCTCGAAGATTTCGAACACTTTGCGCAGGAAACCAGTAGCCAAGAGCATGCGGCTGCTCTTGATCTTGATGGCAGTGATATTGTCCTTGGCAGCAACCGCCTTAATCTTACCGAATTCGGTCTTGTTGCTGATAGTGGTGCCTTCAGCCTCAGGGTCCATTGTGTTGAGAAGTCTTACGGGAATACCTGCAAACTTGGCAGGCTGAACGCAAGTTGGATGAAGAATCTTTGCACCGAAATACGCCAACTCGGCAGCTTCCTCGAAATGGAGCTGGTGAACAGGATCGGTCTTGTCAACAACACGCGGGTCGTTGTTGTGCATACCGTCGATATCAGTCCATATCTGTATCTCGTCTGCATTAATGGCTGCTCCAATCAGTGAGGCAGTATAGTCACTGCCTCCACGCTGCAGGTTGTCGATTTCTCCGTAAGCGTTACGGCAAATAAATCCCTGTGTAATATAAACCTGTGCGCCTTCCTTGTCCTTGAGGATAGTGTTGAGTTTCTCGCGGATATATGTTGAGTCGGGCTCGGCGTTCTTGTCGGTACGCATGAAGTCGAGTGCAGACAACAGGCACGAATTAATGCCCTGTTCCTGCATATAGTTGTTAATCATGTTGGTACTCATTATCTCGCCCTGTGCCACAATACTCTTTTCCTCAAAGCTGGTGAACAATTCCTTGGTGAACGAACGCAGATAATTGAACACGCCAAGAAGGAAATTGCGGGTGTTCTCTTTCCATTCGTCAGTTGAGTAGAGCTCCTCGACATGGCGCATGTATTTCTGTTCCAACTTGTTGATTACCTCATTGGCTCCTTCGGGATTCTTCTTATAGAGATAATCCGAAATTTCAACAAGCGAGTTTGTTGTTCCCGACATTGCCGAGAAAACGACAAGCACAGGTTCACCTGATGCAGTCACGAGTTTGGTCACTTCCTTCATTCTCTGAGGAGTGCCGACGGATGTACCGCCGAATTTCATTACCTTCATATTTCTATTTCCTTTTTTTAATTATCCGTATTATCTGTTGAATCGTCAAAATTCATGCTGATTTTGTTGTAGTCGTCGGTGATTTCCTCTAATTTGCCATCGCCGCAGCGATAAACGATGCCAGGATATTTGTCGAGCAGCGGAATGTTGTGAGTGCTCATCACCACTGCTGTTCCTGTCTGCGAAATCTCCTTCAACATCCTGATGATATTCTCAGCCGTCTCAGGGTCGAGATTGCCGGTAGGCTCATCGGCAATGATAATCTTCGGTTTGTTGAGTATTGCCCTTGCGATAGCTATTCGTTGCTGTTCACCACCTGACAGTTCGTGAGGCAACTTGTCGGCCTTGTCGTCAAGTCCCACTTCATTCAGCACCTCGTGTATTCTCTGGTCAATCTCCTGCTTGTCCTTCCATCCTGTGGCTTTCAGTACGAAGCGCAGATTCTTGTAGATGGTTCTGTCGCCCAACAGCTGAAAATCCTGGAAGATTATTCCCATCTGTCGGCGCAATGCCGGAATATGCTTGCGCTTCAGTTTTGGCAAGTTGTGGTTGAGAACGATAGCCTCATCAGCTTCGTCAACATCAAGTTCGAAGTAGAGAGTCTTAAGCAGCGAACTCTTTCCCGAACCGACTCTACCGATAACATATATGAACTCCCCTTCGTCAACATGGAAATCCACGTTGGCGAGTATCGGTTCATCGCCCGTCTGATAGACATTGACATTCTTATAGCTAATCAGCATATTAAATCAGATTCTTTATTATACAATTAATGCTTATGCCAGTTGGGGTCGTGCCTTACTTGCAGTTCCTTGGCGAGATCTTCGATACGCAGTCCCTTGCTCGTCAGCAACACGATGAGATGGTAAATCATGTCGGCACCCTCGTAAATGAGTCGGCCGTTGGTGCCGTTGCATGCCTCGATGACAGCCTCAAGAGCCTCTTCGCCCACTTTCTGTGCCATGCGGTTGATGCCGTCCTTGAACAATGATGTGGTATAGCTTCCCTCAGGCATTTCCTCAGGACGCGTGTTGATGAAATCCTGCAGATAGGTGAGGAAGAGTAGGGGATTAACCTCGTTCTTCTCGCCCCAGCAAGTGTCGGTGCCCTTATGACAGGTAGGTCCTGTGGGATTCACCTTGACGAGCAGAGTGTCGTTGTCGCAGTCAACCATGATGTCAACCAGTTCGAGGAAGTTGCCTGATGTCTCTCCCTTAGTCCAAAGACACTGGCGCGAGCGACTGAAGAAAGTCACCTTACCAGTCTTGGTTGTCTTCTCGTATGCCTCTTTGTTCATATAACCGAGCATCAGCACAGTCTTAGTCTTTGCGTCCTGAATGATGGCAGGAACAAGTCCGCCCATTTTTTCGAAATCGATTTCCATATATCTTAATATTTAATTCCTTATTACTTTAATATTTTAATGCTTTAATATTTTAATATTTTAATTCTTTAATTCAAAAAATTTCACCGAAATTTTAGACCCTCACGTTCACTCCTTCGTCCTCAAGATAGAGTTTGAGTTCGGGGATAGGAATCTCACCGAAATGGAATACACTTGCGGCGAGAGCGGCATCGGCATGTCCTTTGGTGAAAGCATCGAGGAAATGCTCCTT
>JBJEAY010000691.1:0-5663 GCA_051869575.1 Prevotella sp.
ACTTCTTCGAGACCATTCCAAGCATGGCAAACCCACTGGGTATGGGTGCCAAGAGCATACACATTGCAGAAAGAGTGCAGAACCTGCTGATAGCCGATTTCCTCAACTATCTTGCCTTGCGACATCAGATATTCCTGTCAAGCATGAGTGCTGTCGAAAAAAAAAAGCCCAAGACAGAGCCATAGCGACGAGTGGTCTGGTGGATCCACTGGCGGGATTGGAGATTGACGTACAGAGTTTCGATATTCCCCGTCTTGTCAGTGTCTATCCAGACAAATCAGGTATCAGATGGTGGACAAAAGCATGGTTTAACAACAGCGAAGCAGGCGAATCCGCCATCGAGATAGAACGTGAGCTCGCCATCAAGTTCATCAATGACAATATTGAGAAAGACGCATGGCTTGAAGAGTATTTCCCGAAGCAGATGGAGGTCTATCACAACGCCATCGAGCAGACCCGAGAACAAATCCTCAATCAATTAAACCTCTAACGTATCAAGTATGGCAGAGTCAGAACAAGACAAAATATTCAGAACAAAGGTAATCCCGATTATGGATAACGTTCGGGACAGGCTTTTGAGAAATCAGGCGGACGAGTTTAGGGAACACTCCTTTTCTTTCGGCAGCTTGATGGCTGGTGCCATTGGTCCAGACGGAGGTATGGCAGCAACCCAATCCTATAATGACAGGTTACGATATACAGGAAAGTGGAACTCCAAGACCACTGAGGACTATATCGAGATGGTCAAGAAAGAGTTGAAGCTCGTAGGAGTCACGGTTGATGCTGCCATGGAGAAGAAGATGATAGACAAGATGATAAAGGACAAGATTCCTCGCTCATCCATTGAATATATCATCAGGAAAGCAGCCACAAGCACCCTTTTCTACCTTCCCCAAGAGGTGGCAAAATCACCTTTGGAAAAAAGCATGGATGCAGAAGCCGAGCGACGTTATAACCCGTCAGCATGGGAGAAGAACACAGGACGTGCCATAGGTTCTGTCACCGACCTCCTCTGTATGGGAGGTTTTGGCGGTGGCTGGAAGACTGCTGCCACCTGGGTCGGCGGCGATCTTGTCTTGTCTCATTTTGCAGATAAGCATGAAGACCGTTCCGATGTTCCCCTTGTCATCCGTCCTGGCATGGAAGAAGAATATCGTAAAGCACAGAAGGCGGTCAAACAGCAAGAGCAAAAGGAGGAGAAGCAAGGCTCCACAGCAGAAAGCAAGGAAGTCGCAGAAGAGGAAACGCCGACGGAAACACCCGCATCACCTGAGCAGACACCAGCAGAGCAAGCTGCCGGTACTCCAGAACAAACCAATATAGACGGTTGGCAGGGATTGCTCACTTCCTTTGGGCTGAATGGGATTGGTGACATAACCCATAACCTTGGCTATGTGTTGGCCATGCTTCCAGATATGCTTGTAGGATTGTTTACTGGCAAGACGAAGTCCATCAATCTGAAGGACAATATGATGCCCATTGTCTCCATTGTGGCAGGAATGTTTGTCAGAAACCCCATCCTGAAGTTGGTACTCATTGGCATGGGAGGGTTGAACCTCATCAACAAGGCTGGGCATGAAGCGATGGACAACTTTAAGGAACAGCAACATCCAGAGACAAGCCACTCACAGACTCATTACCGTGTCTATCCAGACGAGCCCCTCAATGGGCGTATCGTCAATCCTGAGATACGTGCCAACTGCCTTGTTGCAACGATAGACCGTGTGCCCTGCACCATTGCTCTTCCTGACAGGGTTGTTGATGCCTACACACAGGGAGCGTTACCGCTCAACACCCTTGCCAATGCCGTATTGGCAAGGCATGACCAGATGCGCCAGATGGCATCTGAGAACTATGAGGCAAACGAGCGACAGACTATTGTAAGACCACTTGCTCAAAGATAACAGATCAGATATGAAAAGATATTGGTATAAGTTCCGTGTCAAGTACGGCAAAGTCCTCGACACGGGAAAGCAGAAGAAAGTCAGTGAAGAGTATCTTGTCGATGCAGAGAGTTTCACTGAGACGGAGAAGCGTGCCACCAAGGCAGCTACCGACCTCATTGGTACAAGAGACTTCGACATCACGGCCATCTCACGTGAGCCTATCACTGAAATCCTCCACGAAGAGGAGAATGAAGACAATCACTGGTACAAGACCGTTGTATCATTGGTTAGTGAAGATGCCGAGACTGGGGTGAAGAAGTTCTCGCCGCAGACCATCTATGTCAATGCCTCAAATACCACAGAGGCAGACCGTCTGCTCAGGGAACACATGTCGGACACCCTGTCCGATTGGGAAGTAAAGTCCATCACTGAAACAAAGGTACTTGGAGTGCTGGGCTACAAAGGATAACAAAGACAGCTGAATTATGACAGAAAAGAATCAACAAGAGAAGATGGCCGCAGAACGTCAGGTGGAACTGTTCACCCATGCTTTTGAGAAAGCCAAGGATAATGGTGGCGTTTGGTTGGACAACAAAGGCCGTAAGGCTCCCGGACTCTACCAGAAGCATTTGCAGGTATCACCCTTCAATGCCATCATATTGGGTATGCACGCAGACCAGCACAACTACAAGACCAACCAGTACACCCTGTTCTCTGATGCCAAGAAGCGAGGAGAATCCGTACAGACCAAGGAAAAAGGCGTGCCGTTCCTATGGTACAGCTGGAACGAGTATGTCAGCAAGAGCAATCCCGAAGACAGGATTAGCCGTGCCGACTACCAAGCCCTGACAGCAGAGCAACAGTCCGACTACAAAGGCATCCGTACCCGTGAGGTTCGTGCACTGTTCAATATTGAGCAGACCACATTACCCATGGTTGACAAGACTTCCTATGAGAAGGTGGTACAGGACTACGGACGTTTGGAAGACCGTGTCGATGTGGCAGCAGCCTCAGAAGAGATCCGTCATAGAGTAGAGAATTTGTTGGCAAACGCAGGTCAATATATGGTAGAAATCCGTTCCGACTCATCAGGAGTGGCACATTACGACAGCGCGAAGGATGTCATCTTCTTGCCAGAAGTCTCATCCTACGAGAACTATGAGGACTACGCAAGAGATGCCGTTTCTCTCCTTGTCTCTGCCACCGGTCATCAGCAACGCCTTGCCCGTGAAGGAATGGGGGTTAAGAACGGCAAGACCTCACCAGAAGATGCCGAGAAGCAGGAACGCCTGATTGTAGAGGTTGCCACTGCTGTCAAGTTGCAGGAATTGGGCATTGCAGCAAAACTCTCTCCTGAAAGCTTGAAGATGACCGATTATTGGTCAAGGGAACTCAGAGAAAACCCCTGTTTAATGGACATCGTCGAAAGGGATGTCAACAATGCCGTTGATATGCTCCACAAAGCTGAAAGAGGAGAGAAAGTAGAGCTCAACAGCCAGGCAGCACAGAAACAGATTAACGCCATCCGCAGCATCCTTCCGAAGCATTTCTATGTGGCAGACGAAATCAAGACCTTGCCTAACAGGGACACCAAGGAGTTTGTCATCGTCAAAGACCCCAGCAGCAAGATGGCTGATGTGGTTCTTCCCGAAGGAGCGTCGTTGGGTGCAGACAATGATATTCCAGGAATGAACAAAGGACGTATCGAACATGCTTTGCAGAAAGAAGGTTATGACACGGTCACCTTCTACAATGCCGATGGCTCCATGGGCTATCGTCCTGACGACAGTTTCTTTGACGGAAAGGCTGTTTCCGTTGCCCGGCTCAACAAATGGAACTTAGACACCATCACCCTTCTCGACGTGTCGGATGCCGTCAAGCGTTCTGGTGCCGTTGACTTCGAGAGGATTCTCATGATGCGGGACGATGACGGCAAGTGGGCACTCTACATGAAGCCTGAGAACGAGAAGAGCTTCTGTGTCTATCCTGACAAAACAGATGTCAACCTCTTTTTCACGACCGTAAAGCAAGGTAACGAGGAAATGACAGAGTCGATGCGTCAGGATATGGCGCAGAAATACTACCTTGCCACCACAGAGAAGCCCGAACAGAGGGTTGACATTTTCAAGAGCGATGCGACTCCCGAAGAACTCAACCAGATTGAGAGAGTCAACATCTTCAAGACCAAGGCCACCGAGACACAACCCAGTGTTATCCTCTGCTTGCCTACGGTGAACGGGGAGAAACTCAGACCTCGTGAGGTCACCCCCTCTCAATGGCAACGCCTTTGGCTCGCGGATGACATGCAGGACTACAAGAAGCATCTTGCTGCCAGTCTGTTTGCTGATGTTCTGCGTAAGGGTCGCACAGATGCTGTCGCTGTAGGTACAGACAAGTCCGAGCAGGAGGCACAGACTGAGGATGTCGCTCAGAAGCCTGTTCAGCAGGAAGATAAGACAGAGGAGGATTCCAAGAAGGAAGAGAAGCAAATAGAAGAAGCTAAGGAAGAAACGACAAAGGCAGAGACCAAGGCGGTGGCTGCTGCCAGCCTCTCTCCCATGCTTAAACAATTCTACGACCTCAAAGCCAAGCACCCGGATGCCATATTGCTGTTCCGCTGCGGTGATTTCTATGAGACATACTGCAATGATGCGGAAAAAGCTTCCAAAATACTTGGCATCACACTCACCAGGAGTAATCGCACCAAGGACATTGAGGGCAAGCCGCTCAGCATGGCAGGTTTTCCATACCATGCCCTTGACACCTACCTCCCCAAACTGATTCGGGCAGGCGAGCGTGTAGCCATCTGTGACCAGTTGGAGGCTCCTAAAAAAAATCAGGAATCCGCTGAAAACCAAGTGGTGGAAAGTGCCAGGCAAGAAGAGAGCAAATCATCTGGAAGACACCGCTAATGTTTAGACCGACATGTCAAAGAACAAAGAATACATAGAGAAGTATGCAGAGTATGCAAAATTATGTCATTTTCAACATAAATAGAACCCAAATGTTGAGTATAAAGTTATGTAATCTTTATTGTTCATATACTTGGTACTTAATTAGTTAATAATATTCTATACAACATAATTTTAACAACTGTCGCTATGAGAACAACTAACAGAAGTCCGTCACTAAGGACACCATAACAACATTTAAGGTGCACGTATTAACGTGTTATAACCATATAAATAATCGCTCTTTGACATTTTGCACAACATGATTTTTCAACAGACTATAGACTATCTAAAAAAGCCATGAGTTTCTTGTCGTCTCCCCATTTTCGATTTGGGCTCTTGACATTGGGAAACTCACACTTTTTTAGAGCTTTTATCTTCTGGTCTATACTTATCTCGGCATAGATGTTCGTGGTGTCAATGGATGCATGTCCAAGCCAGTTCCTAACCGTATTAATGTCTGTTCCAGAATTAAGCAAGTGAGTAGCGGTTGTATGTCTGATAGTATGAGGTGATGGGCGTTTGTTCCTGAGGCTTGGATAATCCCGACTGATAATGTCTGCATATTTCTTAATGAGGGTATATATGCAGTAACGTGTCATGGGTTTATTGAAACGATTCAAGAAAAGGAATTCATCCGGTTTTCTTCCTTCCATCAGTGGTTTGAGCAAATCCCAGAACTCAGGCCAAAGAGGGCAAGTTCGCTCATGTCTGCCTTTTCCGTGCAAGGTAACAGTTCCCATCCCTCTCTTTTTAGGCATAACGATGTCACCGACATGTATGTTTATAACTTCGGAAACTCTGGCACCAGTGTTATACATGAGAG
>JBJEAY010000692.1:0-5658 GCA_051869575.1 Prevotella sp.
ACATTGAAATGGGATTGAGATACGAATTTGTCAATCAGCTTTATTACATTAACGGAATTAAGAAAGACAATCAAAGCAAAACATACAACAATGTTTTTCCAACAATTATCATTTCGCGTCCTTTCTTTAATGAGAAAATGAATATGGCATTAAGTTACAGAAGGGTTGTAAACAGACCATCATATTACCAGCTAAGAGGTGATGTTCAGTACAACTCACCATATTCTTATGAGGCAGGAAATCCTTTGTTGCAGAATACGTATATTGATGATATCAATTATACAGTATCATATTTAAACTTGAATTTCATAGCGTCCTATAAATCATATCATGACAAAATATTGTTTACAATAGACCAATTTGAAGATAAAGCCATCACCATTTCACGTTTTACAAATGTGGATGGTTTTAAAAAAATAAGTATCGCATCGATTTGGGATCCAACGTTCTATAAAATATGGAATCCTGAGATAGAGGTCGGATTTGAAAAACAATTTTTTAAATTAAACAATGGGAATGCTGTTAATTCCTATAATAGGCCTTACTTCTATGTAAGTCTGTATAATATTATCAGATTTCCACACACACTTTCTTTTGTAACCCAAGCCAAATATTGGACTTCATACAATTCTGGGGTTTCCTGCGAACGCAGTGGAATGTTTGTAGATGCTTATATACAAAAATATTTTCTTGATAAGACAATGGCCTTAAAAATAGGAGCGGAAAATATTTTTAACACAAACAAAGACAAATGGGATATGGCTTTCAATACTGTAAATTTCAAAAAGAATGCCAATAATGACAGTAGATTCATCTACATTTCGCTTATATACAACTTTCATAATGCAAAAAAATATACAGGAAAAGGAACCAGGATTTCTGAGCGAAACCGTTTGAATACTCTATAAAAATGATAAAATTTAGGAAACAATCAGATTCTATGGATTGTGGGGTTGCTTGTCTGACTATGATTATGTCATGTTTTGAAAAGCAGCCCGATGTTAAGCAAATTGAGATGTTATGTTCACTTGATAGAAGTGGCGTATCTCTTCTTGGTATCAGCAAAGCTGCAGAAAACCTCGGCTTCAAGACAGTTGGAGGACGTTTGAGTTTCAATACCCTTGCTCATGAAGTTCCACTGCCTTGCATCGTCCATTGGAATCAGAATCACTTTGTCGTCATTTATAAAATTAAAAAGCAAAAGAAAGGGAAATATACCATCTATGTAGCAGATCCGAGCAAGGGGCTTATCACCTATACCCAAGAGGAGTTCTGCGAACATTGGGTAAGCACCAAGACCAACGGTGAGGAGAAAGGTATTGCTCTTCTTCTTGAACCAACTGACCAATTATACGCTCAAAAGAATGAGAAAATAATCCCCAAGCAAAACCGAATAAAGTTCCTTTGGAACTATCTTAAGAAGTACAAGCGTTTCTTTATGCAGTTGATACTCGGCTTGTTGCTCGGCTCACTCCTGCAGCTTGTCTTTCCTTTTTTGACACAAGCTATTGTAGATACGGGTATCGGGGGAAAGGACATCGGTTTTGTGTGGTTGGTGCTGTTGGCAGAGATGATGCTTCTTTTCAGCCGTACGTCCATCGAATTTATCCGCTCCAAAATAATCCTGCATATCTCTACACGCATCAATATCTCACTCATCTCAGATTTCTTCATCAAGCTGATGAAGCTCCCGATGAAGTTCTTCGACACAAAACAGATGGGTGACCTCTTGCAACGTATTGAAGACCATCGCAGGGTGGAAGAGTTCCTCACTTCAAGCAGTCTGAACCTGCTATTCTCGTTCTTCACCTTCCTTGTCTTCGGTGTCGTCCTTGCAGTCTATAATTTTGGCATATTTCTTGTCTTCCTTCTGGGAACATTGCTTTACGCTGGTTGGATTATCCTCTTTCTTAAAAAACGCAGACAGCTTGATTACAAATACTTCGAGCAGGCAGGACGCAATCGCAACGTTACCTATCAACTCATTGGTGGCATGCAGGAAATCAAACTGCAGGGATGCGAGCAGCGAAAACGCTGGGAATGGGAGGATGTGCAAGCAGACTTGTTCAAGGTTAATCTGCAATCCCTTAATCTTCAGCAAGTACAACAGGCAGGAAGCATCACCATCAACGAGATAAAGAACATTCTCATTACCGTTCTTGCCGCCACAGCCGTGATACATGGCAGCATGACGCTCGGTATGATGCTGGCAGTGCAGTATATAATCGGACAGATCAATAGTCCCGTAGAGCAACTCATTCAGTTTATCTACTCTTGGCAGGACGTGAGCATCAGCCTGGACCGAATGAACGAGATTCACACCGAGACCAACGAGGAGAATGCCGAACGGACATGTACCGCCTATACGGACGAGACCTCTGAAGGACATTCCCTCACTATAAAAGATCTTTCCTTTAAATACGACCTATACAGTCCGAAAGACATTCTCTCCGACATCAACCTTTCCATCCCTAATGGCAAGGTGACAGCAATCGTGGGGGCAAGTGGAAGTGGTAAGACCACGCTCGTAAAACTCCTTTTGGGATTTTACGAACCATTAAGAGGCAGCATCAGGATAGGTAGTGCCCATCTGAATGAATGTAATCTCACTTGGTGGCGCAATCAATGTGGTGCGGTCATGCAAGAGGGGTATCTCTTCTCTGATTCCATTGCAAGGAATATCGCCATTTCGGACGATGAACCAGATATAGAACTTATCCGCCATGCTGCCCGTGTAGCAAATATCGCTGATTACATCGAAGCCCTGCCTTTGGCTTACAACACGATTATTGGACAGGATGGACAGGGAATCAGTCTGGGGCAACGGCAACGCATACTTATTGCGAGAGTAGTCTATAAGAATCCAGTGTTCGTCTTTTTGGATGAAGCTACAAATGCCCTTGATGCCAACAACGAGAGAGTCATCATTGAAAACCTTTCGGATTTCTACAAAGGAAAAACCGTTGTCGTGGTGGCACACCGTCTTTCCACCGTCCGTAATGCAGACCAAATAGTTGTGTTGGATGATGGAAAGATTGTAGAAGTCGGTACACACGAAGAATTGACAGCCAAGCATGGCAAATACTTCGCTTTAGTAAAGAATCAATTAGAATTGGGTAACTGATATGGATGAACAAGAAATAAAACAGGAACGAAGTTTTGAGCTTCGCAGCGAGAAAGTCCGCAGCATCGTGGGGGAGATACCCTCTTCACTCGTCCGATATGGTATCACCACTATAGGAGCAGTTTTACTTTCTCTATTAACCGTAGCCTATTTCCTGCCTTATAAACAAGTGTATGCGGGAACGGCTACCGTACACGGAGTAACAGCCGCAGCATCAGCAGACAGCACTAATATAACCATCTTGCTTAAGTTTGAGTACAAACATCCATATAATGTGATTGGACAAGAACTTAATCTGCAAACTCTCGATGTTACGTTTACGGGAAAAATACAAAGCCTTTCTGCTATCCGTGACACATTGGAACGTCAGAAAGCCATTTGTCGTTTCAAGTCGGCAGATATAAAAAATATAGAAAACCGAACGGTGGATTTTCAGATAGTGTATTCATCTGGAAATCTGCTGCAAAAAATGCTTGGAGGCATATAATCCCATCCTTGCATTCCTTATTTCTCTCGATAGTCAATAGTTAAACTTACTGCTTTCTCTTGTAAGGCAGTAATTTTTTGTTGTTGAATAAGTTCCTGCAACAATACTATATAATACTTTTCTCTACCGTATAAAGGTTTGAGTTTTAGCTCTTTGATGTTAATGTATTTATCCAGCTAAACCTGTTTCAGGTTCTATGGCCTCCCCTCTTTCTTTTCCTTGACCTTCCTCGATTTGTACTTAGTGCCGCCTTCTGATATCTCAATCACGTATAACGTTGTACCACAGCCAGTCTTTGCCCAATTGATGAGGGCATTGACTGCTGCTTCTTCCTTCTATAGTGACATATAAATGGTTCTTTACAGCACAATTCTCCTTTAAGGTAGTTCAGTTCATAATTTTGTTCTTAATGGACGGAAATTCAAATCTCAAAACAGTTATATCTCATATTTGCGTATTAGATACTTATCTCTTTTTTTGAGAAAAACAAATGGACTAAATTTGCCATCTTGTGTGCTTATACCATATCCCAAGCATTTGTATTCTTTTGTCACATTCGGCAGGGGATATTCCTTCACCTTTCCATTTTTTCTTGAAATAACAACAAATGAGTATCTATCTTTTTTATAATCGTCAATTCTTGGCATTCCATGTTTTACTAAACAATATATCTTTTGCTTATCCATTTTTACAAATGTAATGCATCTTGAAAAATTGGAGCAATAAAGATTACCATACTCATGCGTGTAAAATTTTGTCGAATCTGGTAATTGTAGCATTTGATTATCCACATCAAATACGCTATATACGTTCTTAATTGACATGGTAATACTGTCCGTCAGATATAATTTCCCAGTATAACCATTTCCATATAAGAAATCTTTTCCCTCATGCGCAAAAACATTATTGAGATAGTAATATCCTGTTTTGCTTCTTCTTTGAATATCTTCCAGTTTTCCATATTGTCCACAACATTTGCCGTCCTTAATATTGAATGCTGCGATTATTGGGTTGGAGGTGTTATAGAATCCTTCAGTGAATGGATTTAATTCATCGTCACCCTCAATGTCGTCTTTTTCGAAGCCATCCATTGGCCATGTCAACTTTTCACAGCCTGTCCATATTTTGCTGTTATACAAATCGAATACGAAATGTAGATAGAAATATTTTGAATGCTCCAGGTCAAAATCCAGAGCAATCATACCTCCTGGCGAGTAATCAGTAATGTTGCGGACAAGAATAGCCGGTGCATTATAAAAACTGAAATGCAACTCATTGTTGATTTTCTCCTCAAATATTTTCGGCAGCGAATAAGAAATTCCAATATGTGTCGAGTCAATCAGATTCGCTGACAATGCAATATAAAAAACCTGCCCTTGCCTTTCCAATTTCTTGAAATGTTCGTCTGATACAGAAACAAACTTCGTCATTTCTGTGTCACTGGCTTGGAAAACTGTCTTGAAATGAAATGCACCTCGTTCTTGTTTATATAACATGATACCATTGTTTAGCATGTCATTGAAGAATAGATAGCCATTTTCGAGTTTAGGAATGTCGTATAGGGTAGAAATGGTTATACTATCATGCGGAAGAACTTCAATATCCTTTTGCTTATAGTTAGTGATTTGGAGATCATCGTTCCTAAACGAATCTGCCATTTCACGATTGGATTCTGTCTTATCTAACTCATATATATGGGGAGGAATTCTTTTATTGCATTTTATTAATTGGCATATAAATTCCTTTCCTAATACAGTGTATTGACCTCCAGTAACAAAAATTCCTTCTTTGGGTAGTAATTTAAGAAGATATAATCCATACATACCCTCAGAATTAAAACTAAATATGTTTTTATATAAGTCTTTGGTGTCATAGAGATGATAATCGGCAATATAATTGTTCTTTGCGTTATACCAACAAGATGTGCATGAGTCTTCATATACCGTTATGAGTAACATCTTATTTTGGGGATTATTGAGTTTCAACTTCTCATAGAATGCGGGAATAGCTGCTTCACACCTAAAGCATTCTCCTGGACGATACAAAA
>JBJEAY010000693.1:0-5648 GCA_051869575.1 Prevotella sp.
CGCGAGGCATTCGACTATGAGATTGTGTTCACAGAATATGCCGGTCATGCCGCTGACATCGCAAAGGATTGCGCAAGTCGGGGCATAGATATTGTTGTGGCTGTAGGAGGCGACGGCACCATCAATGAGGTGGCGCGCTCTATTGTACACACCGACACAGCCCTCGGCATCATACCATGCGGTTCGGGCAACGGGCTCGCCCGCCATCTCTGCATACCGCTCGACCCTCGAAAGGCCATATCCCTCATCAACAGGGCCTGCATCGAGAGTCTCGACTATGGAGTTATCAACAACCTCCCGTTTTTCTGCACCTGTGGCATGGGCTTCGACGCATTCATAAGCTTTAAGTTTGCCGGCTCCGGCAAGCGCGGTCCAATGACGTATATTGAGAATGTACTGAAAGAAGGACTCAAATACAAGCCCGAGACCTATGAGGTTGAGATAGAGGACGAGAAGGAACCCCAGAAATATAATGCTTTCCTCATTGCCTGTGCCAATGCTTCGCAATATGGCAACAATGCCTACATCGCCCCCAAGGCCACCATGACCGACGGACTGATGGACGTGATCATCATGGAGCCATTCACTGCCTTCGACGCTCCGCAGATAAGCATTGACATCATCAACAAGACTCTCGACAAAAACTCAAAGATAAAGACCCTCAGGGCAAAGCGCATACATATCCACCGCAATCATCCAGGAGCAATCCACTATGATGGCGACCCCATCATGACGGGCACGGATGTGGATGTGCATATCGAGGAACGTGGCATACGCATCATCATCAATCCCGACGACATCGAGGATCACAGTCTGCCCAACCCTATTCTCAATGCCTTCTCGGAGTTCTTTAATAATATAAATAATGTACGCGAGGACATCGAGAAACAGGGCAAGAGAATTCAGACTATAAACAAAGTGCTGCTGCGTAAGCTCACAAGATTATAAATATTACGCCATGGAGATACAAACCATACTCACCATCATTATTGTGGCAGCAGCTGTTGTTGTCACCATCCGACACCTGTGGCGCAGTTTTAACCCCAAGCGCGACACCCACACCACCCATTGCTCGTGCGGATGCAATGGATGCTCATTGAAAAATAACAAATGTACATATAATAACTGATTATGAAAAATATGAAGAGTTTTATGGTGATTGCATTGTTCTTGATGACGGCGATAAATACCAATGCACAGGGAAAGTTTGTGGAGAGGAGTACTGATGTGCTTAGCGTAGTGCCCACAATGACTGGATTGTGCTTAGCGATAGTGAACGAGGACAAGAAGGGAGCTATTGAGTTGGGACTAAGTACATTGACTGGAGTGGCGGCAAACTATGCTTTGGAGATTGCCATTAAGAAGGACCGCCCCGACGGCAGTGGCAGTCACGCCTTTCCAAGCACCCACACGATGTTGGCATTCGATGGCTCGACATTCCTGATGAAGAGATATGGTTGGCAGTGGGGAGTGCCGGCGTATGCCGTGTCGGCGTATGTGGCATGGGGCAGGACTTATGCCGACAAGCACGACTGGTGGGATGTGCTTGGTGGAGCCGCTATTGGCATAGGTGCCGCATTAATATACACTCACAAGTTTAGCAAGGACACTGATATTACAATTTCTCCTGCCGTTTTTAACGGAAATGCTAAAGGGTTGACAGCAAAGATTGAGTTTTAGGAATCACAAAATAAAAAATGATTATGGAACAACCTGTATTGAATGAACACAACAAGAGTGAGCACGAACCATCGCATACGGCGGAACATTTGCTCAATCAGACTATGGTGAGAATGTTCGGCTGCGAGAGATCGAAGAATGCCCATATCGAGAGGAAGAAAAGCAAGATAAACTTTCTGCTTGCGGAATGTCCTACGGATGAGCAGGTTGCTGAAATAGAGCGAAAGATAAACGAGCTGATTGCTGCCGACCTGAAAGTGGAATATGAGTATGTTACACGCGACAACATACCCGACGGAGTGAAACTCGACAAGTTACCCGAAGATGCGAGCGAGACATTGCGCCTTGTGAGGATTGGCGACTATGACGTATGTCCCTGCATCGGGCGACATGTCAACTCGACCAAGGAGATTGGAACATTCAGGATTACAAGCACGAGCTATAACGATGGTTCGTTTCGTATAGTCTTCCGAGTGTCACCCGAACAATAAATAATAATAAATTATGATATATTATTTCTCTGGCACAGGAAATACTCGATGGGTGGCAACAAGGATTGCCGACTTGCTGAATTGCAAGGCAGCGGATATATGTACGATGGATGTCGAAGCCTTGGATAACAAGGCATTGACTGCATCCTTGACGGCAGACGAACCCATTGGTTTCGCCTTCCCTATCCATGGTTGGCAACCACCCCGTATAATGCGCCGGTTTGTGCGCTCTCTTCCCCACTCCATCTTTGCCGACAGATATGTGTTTGCCGTATGCTCCTGTGGCGACGACACAGGAAAGGCGCTTGATGTCTTTGGCAATGAGTTGAAAGCACAAGGCATGCATCTCGACTTCAGTGCATCCGTGCAGATGCCTAATACGTATGTATGCCTGCCTTTTATGGACACCGACCCGAAAGCATTGGAGACAAGCAAACTTGAGAATGCGAAAGTGAGAGTGAGTGATATTACCGAAAAGATAAGGCTAAAGGAGAAAGGTGAAGACTTGGTGAAAGGCACGGCTCCGTGGTTGCTCACTCACGTGATTGGCGAGTATTTCAATCGCCACATGGTGAACGATCGCAAGTTTATGGTTGACAGTGATGTGTGCATACATTGCGGTATGTGTGCCAAGGTTTGTCCTGTGGGAAATATCCAATACGACTCATCCTCTTTGCCACAATGGAAGCATGACGGCACTTGCACTGGATGTATGGCTTGTTATCACCATTGTCAGAAGCATGCCATCAATTTCGGAAACATCACGCGGAAGAGAGGGCAATATTTTTTTTAATGAAGAATGGCTGCGCATAAGTGTGCGCAGCCATTCTTTATTAATTAGTAGAACTTGAAATAACGCTTTGCATTGTTGTATGAGATGTCCTCAACCATGCGCGAGAGAATCTCGTGGTCGTTGGGCAGGAGACCCTTCTCGACGTCGTTGCCGAGGATGTTGCAGAGCAGGCGACGGAAATACTCGTGGCGAGGATAGCTGAGGAACGAACGGGAGTCTGTGAGCATACCCACGAAACGACTGAGCAAACCAAGCACCGAGAGGGCGTTGATCTGACGAGTCATACCGTCGAGCTGGTCGTTGAACCACCAACCAGAACCAAATTGAATCTTTCCGGGTTCGCCACCCTGGAAATTACCAAGCATTGTGGCAATAACCTCATTGGCGCAAGGATTCAATGTATATAGTATGGTACGCGTGAGCTTGCCCTTCATATTGAGCTTGTTGAGGAAGTGGCTCATGGCGCGTGCGGTGTTGAACTCACCTATAGAGTCGAAACCGGTGTCAGGACCAAGCTGGTTGTACATCTTGGTGTTGTTGTCGCGAATGGCACCGTAGTGGAACTGCTGTGTCCATCCTGCGTCGGCATCCATCTCTGCCATTACAGTGAGGAAGCAGTTCTTGTACTGGCGCACC
Organism: Prevotella sp.; assembly: GCA_051869575.1. Taxonomy (GTDB): domain Bacteria; phylum Bacteroidota; class Bacteroidia; order Bacteroidales; family Bacteroidaceae; genus Prevotella. Next base: position 3,601 of record JBJEAY010000693.1, read on the forward strand.
TCAAAGTCGGAGAGGCTCTGTCCGCTGAGAGCCTTGGCGAAGATAGTCTCAATCTGAGTGTCGGTGTATTCTTCGTCATAGAACTCCTCAATACCGTGGTCGGAGAGCTTGCATCCGTTCTCGGCGAAGAAGTCGTGACGCTTCTGAAGAGCGTCAACCATATCCTTGAACGATGTGATATCCACGTCAGCCACCTGAGCCAACTGCTTAACGTAGTCGGCAAACTCGGGCTTCTCGATGTTCATAGCCTTGTCAGGACGCCATGCTGGAATCATCTTGATTTCAAAACCACTCTCGCGAGTCTGCTTGTGATAGCGAAGGTCATCAACGGGGTCGTCGGTGGTACATACGCACTCCACATTGTAGTGGCGCATCAGACCACGGGCAGAGAACTCAGGCTGCTGCAGTTTCTCGTTGCACTCGTCGAAAATCTCGCGGGCAGTCTTTGGAGAGAGTTGCTTGGTGATACCGAATGCAGTCTTCAGTTCGAGGTGAGTCCAGTGATAGAGAGGATTGCGGAATGTATAGGGCACAGTCTCTGCCCATTTCTCAAACTTCTCCCAGTCGCTTGTGTCCTTGCCTGTACAGTATTTCTCATCCACGCCATTGGTGCGCATCGCGCGCCACTTATAGTGGTCGCCACCAAGCCATAACTCTGTAATACTCTTAAACTTATGGTCGTTGGCTACCATCTCGGGGATAAGATGACAGTGATAGTCGATGATGGGCATCTTAGCCGCATGATTGTGGAACAAATCCTGCGCCACCTCAGTGTCGAGCAGGAAATTCTCGTCGTTGAATTGTTTCATTGTTTTACCTTAAAATATTTAATGAGTTATTATATTTTTGATTTATTGCTGCAAAAATACGAAAAAAATTCGGTATTCTCAAATATTTTACTTAATTTTGCACGCAAAAAGAACGTAAACGATGACGTTAGTGAATAAAGTACTTCTAATTTACACCGGTGGAACGATTGGAATGAACAGAAATCCTCGCACCGGTGCACTCGAACCATTCAAGTTTGAGCACTTGCTTGCGAACGTGCCTGAACTGAATGAATTCGACGTTGAGATACATACCTACCAGTTTACTCCCCCCATCGACTCAAGCGATATGTCGCCAGCGCTGTGGATAGACCTCGTGCACATCATTGCCAACAACTATGCGCAATACGACGGTTTCGTGATTCTCCACGGCACCGACACCATGGCATATACAGCATCGGCTCTGAGCTATATGCTCGACAATCTGACTAAGCCGGTAATACTCACGGGCTCGCAGTTGCCGATAGGTCAGTTGCGCACCGACGGCAAGGAGAATCTAATCACGAGCATTGAGATAGCCGCGGCAAAGAAGCACGACGGAAGGGCGATGGTGCCCGAGGTGGGAATATACTTCAACGGGCATCTCATGCGAGGCAACCGCACCACAAAGCAGAGTGCCGACAAGTTTAATGCCTTCGAAAGCTTCAACTACGGACACTTGGCTGATGCCGGAGTGACTATCGACTATCACGAGAACAGGATAATCGAACCCGACTTCGACAAACCGATGGAACCGCGATTCCAGCTCGACCCAAGCGTTGTAGTGTTCACGATATTCCCCGGAATACAAGAGAGTTTGGTGAAGCAGATACTCACCACTCCCGACCTGCGCTCCATCGTGATGCGCACCTACGGCAGTGGCAATGCTCCGCAATACACATGGCTCATCAATCTGCTGAAGGAAGCCACTGCCGCCGGCAAGGTGATTATCAATATCAGTCAGTGTATGGCTGGCAGTGTTGAGATGAGCCGATACGATACAGGCTATCAGTTGAAGGCTGCGGGTGTAATCAGTGGATATGACAGTACGGTGGAGAGCGCCGTAACTAAACTGATGTATCTGCAGGCGAGATATTCCGACTCTCACCAGGTGCGCAACTTTATGTCGAGGAGCATCAGAGGGGAAATTACGATCTGATTTTCTGCGAAAATCAGAAATTAAAATATTAAAATATTAAAGAATTAAAGTTCTATTAAAATATTAAAGAATTAAAGTTCTTT
>JBJEAY010000694.1:0-5618 GCA_051869575.1 Prevotella sp.
TTTTTGGGGAGTTCAAGGAGTTCAAGGAGTTTAAAGGAGTTAAAGACAATAGTCTCTTTCGTCCATATAGTGTGTTCTCAGGGACAAGACAAACGTCTTTAACTCCCTTAACTCCCTTAACTCCTTTAACTCCCTTAACTCCTTTAACTCCCTTAACTCCCTATTCTTCAATTAGATTCAACATCTTGAATGTGGCCTTGATGGCAGCTTCAGTCTGGTCGGCATCGAGACCGCGGGTGCGGAAGAGCTTGTCGCCATTGCGCCAAGTGATTACCGTCTGCACGAGGGCGTCGGTGCGTCCGCCGGGAGGGATAGTGACTGCATAGTTCTCGAGTATGGGGAACGTGCGGTCGAGATAATCCTTGTAGATCTTGCGGAGCGCCTTGACGAAGGCGTCATACTGTCCGTCGCCCGTAGAGTCGCTCTCATACTGCTCGCCATTAATCTCCACCTTTACACTCGCCAACGGTTTGAGTCCGTAAGCCGACGACACCATATAGCTGACGAGCTTCACCTTGTCCTCTGGGGCGGCATGCTTGAGCACATCGCTGACGATGAAGGGCAAGTCGTCCTGAGTGACTATCTCCTTGCGGTCGCCCAGTTCGGTGATACGCTGTGTCACCTTGCGTGTCTGCTCGGGAGTGAGTTCGAGACCTAACTCCTGCAGATTGCGGGCGATATTCGCCTTACCGCTGTTTTTGCCGAGGGCATACTCGCGCTTGCGTCCGAATCGCTCGGGCACGAGGTCGTTGCAATAGAGGTTGTCCTTGTTGTCGCCATCGGCATGCACTCCAGCCACCTGGGTGAACACATTGTCACCGATGATGGGCTGGTTGGGCGCAACGGCAATACCCGAATATCCCTCCACGAGACGACTGATGTCGTTGAGCTTGTCCTCGTGGATATTGGTCTTGGCATTAAACTGGTCCTTGAGAATCACCTGAACGCTCGACAGGGGCGCATTGCCACATCTCTCCCCCAACCCATTCACCGTGACATGCAAGCCCTTGGCACCACTGAGCACGGCGGCAAGTGAGTTGCTCACGGCGAGGTCGTAGTCGTTGTGGGCATGGAAGTCGAAGTGCTGATTGGGATATCGCTTCACCATCTTGCGGAAATACTCTATCACCTGCAAGGGATTCATGATACCAAGAGTATCAGGCAACATGAAGCGCTTCACCTCGGCGGTGCTCAGAGCGTCCATCATCTGATAGACATACTCGGGAGAGTCCTTCATACCATTGCTCCAATCCTCAAGATAGAGATTCACGGTGATGCCTCGCGAGCGGGCATAGAAGATAGTGTCGATAATGTCGGCTATGTGCTCCTCGGGAGTCTTGCCAAGCTGTTGGGTACAATGCTTGAGCGAACCCTTGGTGAGGAGGTTGACGGTATGGCAACCGCACTCCACAATCCAGTCGATAGACTTATATCCATCCACGAATCCTAATACCTCGACACTGTCGGCCTTGCCTATCTGAGCGGCATAGCGGCAAATCATCTTCACCGCATCCTTCTCGCCCTCCGACACCCTGGCAGAAGCCACCTCGATACGATCGACGTTGACATCCTTAAGCAGGGTGCGGGCAATCATGAGTTTCTCATGAGGCAGGAACGACACGCCACTGGTCTGCTCTCCATCGCGCAGAGTGCAGTCCATTATCTCGATAAACGGTTGGATGCCAGTGCGTGGCCGACTTATCTGTTCTGCGCTTCCCATGTCTCTATCTTATCCTTGTTTTCAAGCAGATAGTCGATGTCGTCGAGACCGTTGATGAGGCAGTGTTTCTTGTAGCCGTTGATTTCAAACTGCTCGCTCTTGCCTGTAGCGAGGTTAGTGACAGTCTGGTTGGGCAAGTCAACCTTCACCTCCATCTTCGGGTTCTGCTTGATACTCTCGAAGAGTTCGGCAAGGAACTCCTCGCTCACTACCACCGGGAGCACGAAGTTGTTGAGTTCGTTGTTCTTGTGAATGTCAGCGAAGAAGCTGCTGATGACCACACGGAATCCATATCCGGCGATTGCCCATGCGGCATGCTCACGGCTCGAACCCGAACCGAAGTTCTTGCCTGCCACGAGGATGCATCCGCCGTAGGTGGGGTCGTTGAGCACGAAGTCCTTCTTGGGCGAACCGTCCTTGTTGTAGCGCCAGTCGCGGAAGAGGTTTTCTCCGAAGCCTTCCTTGTCGGTGGCTTTCAGGAAGCGTGCGGGTATAATCTGGTCGGTGTCCACATTCTCCAATGGAAGGGGCACGCATGTACTTGTTATAACGTCAAATTTCTGTTTCATTGTCTTTTGCTTATTTTATGGAGTTCAAGGAGTTAAAGGAGTTTAAAGGAGTTAAAGACAATAGTCTTTACATTCATTGTGGATGTTCTCAGGGACAAAACATACGTCTTTAACTCCTTTTAACTCCATTAACTCCTTAATTATAAATCAGCTCTCTTGGATCAGTGATCTTGCCTGTTACGGCAGCGGCGGCGGCTACCAATGGAGAGGCGAGGATAGTGCGTGAGCCTGGACCCTGGCGACCCTCGAAGTTGCGGTTGCTGGTGCTGACGGCATACTTGCCTGCGGGCACCTTATCGTCGTTCATGGCAAGACAAGCCGAGCATCCAGGCTGACGAATCTCGAATCCTGCCTCGGCAAACACTTTGTCGAGTCCTTCCTCACGAATCTGCTTGTCAACAGCCCATGAACCGGGAACAAGCCATGCCACAACACCGTCGGCCTTCTTTCTGCCCTTGACGATGGATGCAAAGGCGCGGAAGTCCTCAATACGTCCGTTGGTGCATGCACCGAGGAACACATAGTCGATGGCATGTCCGATGAGCTTTTCGCCGGGAGCGAAGCCCATATAGTCGAGCGACTTGAGGAACGAAGCCTTGCCAGCCTCGTCGATGTCTGAGAGCGAGGGTATTGCCTCGGTGATACCGATACCCATACCAGGGTTGGTGCCGTAGGTGATGCGTGGCTCGATGTCGGCAGCCTCGAAGTTGAGTTCCTTGTCGAACACGGCATCATCGCCGCTCTGCAAGGTCTTCCAATAAGCCACAGCCTTGTCCCAAGCCTCTCCCGTAGGAGCAAACTCGCGACCCTTGATATATTCGAATGTTGTCTCGTCGGGAGCAACGAATCCTCCGCGAGCACCCATCTCGATAGAGAGGTTGCAGAGAGTGAGACGACCTTCCATGGTCATATCCTTAACCACCTGACCGGAGTACTCTACAAAGTAGCCTGTGGCACCTGAGGTGGTGAGCTTTGACATAAGATAGAGAGCCACATCCTTGGGAGTGACACCCTTCTGGAGTTTTCCGTTGATGTTGATGCGCATCGACTTGGGCTTCTGCTGGAGGATGCACTGAGAAGCCATAACCATCTCTACCTCAGATGTTCCGATACCAAACGCTACAGCACCCATTGCACCGTGGGTGGAGGTATGTGAGTCGCCACACACGATAGTCATACCGGGAAGCGAAAGTCCTTTCTCGGGACCTACGACGTGGATGATACCGTTGTCCTTGGACATCATGCCATAGTGGGTGAGACCGAAGTCGGCGGCATTCTTTGCCAATGTATCCACCTGCTTCTTGGATACAGGGTCCTCGATGGGTTTGTCCTGATCGTGGGTAGGGGTGTTATGGTCGGGCATACAGTAGATATGGTCGGGACGGAAGCACTTGAGTCCTCTCTCCCTCATACCTGCGAATGCCTGTGGCGACGTCACCTCGTGACAATAGAGGCGGTCGATGTAAAGTTGTGTGGGACCGTCTTCAATCTGCTGAACGACGTGCTTGTCCCAGATCTTGTCAAATAATGTATTCATATATATTAATTTATCCTCTAAATTTGTTTATACAATCTATGTAAGCCTCTACAGAAGCAGTAACGATATCGGTGTTGGCACCGAATCCGTAATACACGTTGCCGTTGTATTCCACCTGCATGTGCACCTTACCCACATCGTCAGAACCCTTGCTGATGGCCTGAATGGTGAACTCCTTGAGGGTCATGTGCTTCTGGATAATCTTCTTGAGAGCCTTGATGGCGGCATCCACAGGACCATTGCCGGTGCTTGCCTCCTCAAACTTCTGACCCGAGATGTCGAGACCAATGCTGGCTACACTCTTCACTCCCATACCGGTGGTTACCTGCAGGAAGTCGAGTTTGACAGCACGACTCTCGGCTGTGTCGGCTCCAGCGAGCATCAGGATATCATCGTCGTTCACCTCCTTCTTCTGGTCGGCAAGACGCAGGAACTTCTGATAGATAGCATCCACTTTCTCCTCGTCGTCGATCTTCACTCCGAGAACACCAAGGCGGAACTTCAATGCGGCACGACCTGAGCGGGCTGTCAATACGATTGAGTTGTCGTCGAGACCCACATCCTTGGGGTCGATAATCTCGTAGGTGGAGACATTCTTGAGCACTCCGTCCTGATGAATACCACTGGAATGTGCGAAGGCGTTGCGACCCACGATGGCCTTGTTGGCCTGCACTGGCATGTTCATGAGGCTCGACACCATGCGGCTTGTGGGGCATATCATCGTGGTGTTGATATTGGTGTCGATGTCGATGTCCTTATGACACTTGAGAATCATGGCAATCTCTTCGAGAGAGGTATTGCCCGCACGCTCTCCGATACCGTTGATTGTCACCTCCACCTGGCGAGCTCCGTTGAGCACACCGCTGAGGGTGTTGGCAGTAGCCATACCGAGGTCGTTGTGGCAGTGGGTGGAGATGATGGCATTGTGAACACCGTCAACATGCTCCATCAGATACTTGATCTTTGCGCCATACTCAGTAGGCAGACAGTAGCCTGTGGTGTCGGGGATGTTGACAACAGTGGCACCTGCCTTGATGACTGCCTCTACCACGCGGGCGAGATACTCATTGTCAGTGCGACCGGCATCCTCGGCATAGAACTCCACGTCCTCAACGTATTTCTTGGCATACTTCACGGCAGCAACGGCACGCTCGATAATCTCCTCGCGATTGCTGTTGAACTTATACTTGATATGCGAGTCGCTCGTTCCGATACCTGTATGGATACGCTTGTGCTTGGCATATTTTAGCGACTCGGCAGCCACGTCGATGTCCTTCTCCACAGCACGGGTTAGGGCACAGATGGTGGGCCATGTCACTGCCTTTGATATTTCAATAACTGAATTGAAATCACCAGGGCTTGAGATAGGGAATCCAGCCTCGATGATGTCAACTCCAAGCTTTTCCAGTTGCTTTGCCACCTGAATCTTTTCAACGGTGTTCAACTGGCATCCAGGAACCTGTTCGCCGTCCCTGAGCGTAGTGTCGAAGATAAATAATCTGTCTGTCATATCTTTAATATTTTAATTCTTTAATTTTTTAATTCTTTAATTTTTTTAATATTGGGATATTAAAAAAAAGAACCTTCCCCACATGGAAGTGAGAAAGGTTCCGTAAATATCACATAGATGAACTACATACACACCTTTTCACTTCCGACCCCGTCCTGAAGTCGAATAATAATATTAATAATGTGTAGAAGTCCAAAATTGTTCATATCTCTATTCTTTTTATTTTAATTCGGCTGCAAAGTTATATAAAAATTCGGTAATATGCAAATAATTTGTTACTTT
>JBJEAY010000695.1:0-5616 GCA_051869575.1 Prevotella sp.
ATATGGCGGAAAAATATGTGTCGGCACTGTGTCGCGAACTTGACATGCGCTCCGATTATTGCATCCCAAAATGGCAGACGGTATATCTCGGAGGCGGCACTCCAAGCACATTGTCTCCACAACAGCTGCAACGGCTTTTCTCGCATATCGACTGCTCGCATGCTACCGAGGTCACAATCGAGTGCAATCCTGACGATGTCACACCTGCGTTTGCATCCTTGCTTGCTTCTCTTCCAGTCAATCGTGTGAGTATGGGAGCACAGACATTCGACAACTCCCGCCTTCGTTTCCTCCGTCGCCGACATGGCTCTGATGATGTAAGACGTGCGGTGAGCAACCTCAGGACTGCGGGAATCGACAATATCAGTATCGACCTTATCTACGGATTTCCCGATGAGACCATCCAACAATGGGATGACGACATCACGGCTGCCCTCAGCCTCGGTGTGGAACATCTTTCGGCATATTGTCTCTCTTACGAGGAAGGCACTCCGCTCTATCGCTTGCTCGAAGAGGGAAAGGTAGAGGAATCCGACGACGAACTGACACGCATGATGTACTACCAACTCATCGACCGACTTGCCACTGCCGGATATGAGCACTACGAGATAAGCAACTTCGCTCTCCCCGGACGTCGTGCCATTCACAACAGCAATTATTGGAACTCCACGCCTTATATGGGCATTGGGGCTGCGGCACATTCTTACGACATCTCAAGCCGGCAATGGAACATTGCCGACATTCATAAATATATAAAAGAGGTGGAAAACGGTAATCTGCCCTTTGAGCGCGAGAGTCTCGACATCACCGAGAGATACAACGACACGGTGATGCTCTCACTCCGCACATGCGAGGGTCTCAACCTCAGCGAAGTGCTGTCCCGCTTCGGCTCCACCCTCCATGCCTATCTGCTTCGCCAGTCGCTGCAATACGAAAAAAGCGGCCTGCTCATTCGTGAGCACGACCGCCTGCGTCTGTCCCGTCAGGGATTATATGTGAGTGATCTGGTCATCACCGACTTGCTCAAGGTATAACTGCCGGCAAGCATCCTCAAGCAGCTCGATGACAAGTTCGAAGCCCTTGTCGCCACCATAATAGGGGTCGGGCACTGTCGCATTTCCTGGGTGATGCCTCAGATAGTCGGCCATCATCACCACCTTCTCCTTGGCCTTGCCTGAAGGGGCAAGCGACGTAACTGCCCTATAATTGTCGTTATCCATGACTACGATAAGGTCGAAGTCGTCGAAGTCCTGCCTGCTTATCTGTCGCGCCCTACTGTTGAAGTCGTATCCATGGGCGGCACCATGCCTGCGCATTCGCGAGTCGGGCAGTTCGCCAACATGCCACGGCCCTATTCCGGCAGAGTCGATAAAGAAGTCGCCTTCCCTACCCTCTTCCTTCACTATATGCTTCATAATACCCTCGGCAGCCGGTGAGCGGCATATATTTCCAAGGCACACAAATAGAATCTTTTTCTTCATACCTCTAATATTTTTCGTGCAAAATTACGCATTATTTCCCAAACCACCAAACATTTCATCGATTATCCGCCAATTATTCTTCATTTGTTAAAATGGCATAAAAATATTGCGTGTTTTATCCATATAATAATAATATTCATTAACTTTGCATTTTATTATGTCAAACCTATTATCCAATAATTAAAAAACAGAGCGACAATGAACTTTCTTGAAGAGAAAATCAAAGAAGACGGAATTATCAAAGAGGGCAATATCCTGAAGGTGGACAACTTTCTCAACCATCAGATTGATGTTGACATCATCCGTCAGATAGCCTATGAGTTTAAGCGCAGGTTCCGCGGCGAACAAGTGACTAAGATTCTCACCATCGAGGCGAGCGGCATTGCCATTGCCATGCTCCTCGGCGACCTCTACGACGTGCCGGTGGTGTTCGCCAAAAAAGGCGAGACAGCCAATTGCACCGACGACAAATATGTGTCGCAGGCATACTCGTTCACCCACAAGCGCCACAACAACGTGTTTGTGTCGCGCCCTTATCTCACTGCCAACGACAAAGTGCTGATCGTTGACGATTTCCTTGCCGACGGACAGGCATGCCTTGCCCTCATCGACATCGTCAAGCAGGCAGGAGGCGAGGTTGTCGGCATCGGCATAGCCATAGAGAAAGGTCAGCAGAAGGGCGGACAGATACTTCGCGAAGCGGGCTATCACCTTGAGTCGATAGCAATACTCGAATCAATGGATTACGCCACACAAGACATCAAATTCAGATCATGAGCAGCATATACAATCTCGACGGCAGAGTACCTCTGAGGCAGGCATTGCCATTCGGACTGCAACACATCCTCGCGATGTTCGTTGCCAACATCACCCCCATCATCATCCTTGCCAGTGCCGTGGGCATCGACAAGGGCATCAGTGCGTCACTTATCCAGAACTGCATGATTATCGCAGGTATAGGCACTCTCATACAGCTCTATCCTGTATGGCGAATAGGTTCGCGACTGCCCATTGTGATGGGTATCTCGTTCACCTTCCTCTCGCTTGCCATAGTGATAGCCTCCACACAGGGCATGGGCACTCTCATGGGAGCCGTCATCGTAGGCGGACTTGTTGAGGGATGCTTAGGACTCTTCCCCAACAAATGGACGAAACTCATACCGCACATCGTGGCAGCCACTGTGGTGGCAGCCATCGGATTGTCACTGCTCCCCATCGGAGCCAACAGTTTTGCCGGCGGACAGGGAGCAGCTGACTTCGGCAGTGCCGACAACTGGATAGTGGGCTCGGTGACATTGCTCGTATGCCTTGTCACCCTCATCTACGGCAAGAACATGTTGCGCTCGCTCTCCATTCTCGTCGGACTAATCGCAGGATACATCCTCGCCCTATGCATGGGAATGGTGAACTTCGACAATATCAACGACATGCCTATCGTAGCCCTACCCTCGTTCATGCCTTTCACCCCCGAGTTTCATCTCGACGCCATTCTCGCCGTGATATGCATCTACTTCGTCTCAGCCACTGAGACTATCGGCGACACGTCGGCTCTTTGTTCGGGAGCCTTAGGCCGAGGAGTGAAGGAGAAGGAGATGGGAGCCTCCGTAGCTTGCGACGGTATCGTGAGCTGTATCTCGGGCCTATTCGGTTGCACTCCCATCACGTCGTTCTCGCAGAACGTGGGTCTTGCAGCTTTGTCGAAGGTGATTAACCGTTTCACCATCGCCACCGGAGCCGTTATTCTCATCCTCTGCGGACTCTTCCCACCGATAGGAGCCTTATTGGCCACTATCCCGCAGTGCGTTCTCGGCGGTTGCACACTGATGATGTTCGGAAGCATTGTCTTCGCAAGCTTTGGCATGATGGCACGTTGCGGATTCTCACAGCGCAACATGATTATCGCCAGTCTGTCGCTCAGCATCGGACTCGGATTCACCTCCGCTCCCGACATGTTCAAGATATTCCCCGACATTATCAACACCGTTTTCGCACAAAACTCGGTTGCAGTGGTCTTTTTGTGTGCCGTAGTGCTCAATCTCGTCCTTCCCAAGGACAAGGCAGATGACGCTCAGGCCTCTTGACCACCCCATAATTTTCAAAGCCGAACCTTCGCTCTACCTTCGCTCTACCTTCGCTCTACCTTCGCTCTACCTTCGCTGTACCTTCGCTTTTTGCTATATAGGGAAAAGTGACACTTCGGAGGTAAAACCAAGGTAGAGCGTCACATGTCACATGAGATTTTTCTTGTTTTCAATACTCCCCATCTCATAAACTCTGTGGTTCATAATTATATTATAAATAATATCTCGCGTACCTTATTATATTAATTAACATATAAATAATATATAGCCCACTCCACTATGTGCGCACCCACTGGGAGCGCAAGCATCTCGTCAGCGTTCTGCGAAACAGTATCGCCACTGTAATTATATCAAATTATTGCCACGCCTTAGATAATTTCCTATTGCGTAGAGCGGAACGATAAGCGTGTCATTGAGCTTTCCGAAATTCTCGAGTGAGGTTCGAATACCAAAGTCAAGATTCTTTAGCTGAAGGAATATTCTCATGCTTTGCATTGTTCCTTTTGTTCCGCTCTTCACTTCAATCGGTACAACCACACCATCCATAGCTGTTACGAAATCCACCTCCGCATTGGAGTCTTTTTTCTCCCTGTGCCAACAAAATAGAGGGTCGGTAGCATAGGGCGATGAAGTCTTAACAAGCTCGCACCCCACAAATGTCTCGGCAAGTGCCCCACGATTTACCATCTTCAAGTCATCCGACATCAATATGTCTTGCAAATTAAGCCCGAGTATTCTTTGCAGAAGTCCAGTGTCCATTATTATGTACCTCTTGTATTTCTCATTTGCCTCAGCATATAGCGGTATGCCGTTGCCACTGGTATGAACCACGGAATATACAAGCCCCGCCATCTGCAGCATATCAAGCGCTTCTTTTATCTGTGGAGTCCGGCAGATAGTCTCCACTTGCGAATAGACAAATTTGCCTTGACCCTGTTTAGCCACAGAACGAAGGACATCCCTAAGCAATCCCTCTGGGATTTGGGCATGGTATTTTTTGAAATCATCCTCGTATGACACCAAAAGCTCTGTAAGTGTGCGCTGGCATATCAAAGCATCTTGTGTCTCTACATACTGTAGCACACATTCAGGCATTCCGCCAATAATGAGGAAGATACGAAAATATTCCAATATCTTTTTATGCACAACATCAAAAAGCGGATGATCAGGAGAAGACTTGTCTATGGCAGCTATGAGCTCTTCCCTTCCAAGAGCATTCAGAAACTCATTAAAGCAGAAAGAATACATAAACAACGACCTTACTCTACCAACCCCGAATGAAGGAAGTTCACGTAGTGCAAACTCCAACAACGAACCGGCAGCTATAAGATGAAGATGTGGCATTTGTTCGTAGAAGTAGCGGAGTGAGTTGATGGCAGACGGACATGACTGAATCTCGTCGAAAAAAAGCAACGTACGTCCTTCTATTATAGGTATGCCGACAATAAGTGAAATCTGTTGGCATATTTGTTGGGAACTAAATCCGCTCTCGAACAGAGGATGGAGGTCGCGCCTTGTGTTCAGGTCGATTTCCACATAATATTCAAAGTTCTCTGCCAAATGTCTGACGGCAGAGGTCTTTCCCACTTGACGAGCACCTCTAAGCAGCAGGGGTTTCATGTATTTATCCTTGCTCCACGATAACAGCTCTTGGTCAATATTTCTTTGTAAATACCTCATAATTATTATCATTTAGTAAAAATCGGGGGCAAAGATACAACTTTTTTTGTAAAAATCGGCATCTAAGAATATTAATAATTTGTAAAAATCGGCATCAATGTATCCTATCATGCCGTATTCTTACTGCAATTCGTCAATATTCCATATGGATTTCGGGAAGATTATATCATCCGATTAGAAAAAATGAGAATGATTATTGGTTTGTCAAATGACCATTCCACTTCAAGCGTTTCCTCTTTCTATACTCAGGTTCTTTATTCGTCAAAAAACCTCTTATATCTTCATGTCTCTCTAATCGCTTTACAGAATTCAAAACATAATTAACACAATAATCAACAGACCAATTACGAAGTTGTGCGTATTCTGAAACAATT
>JBJEAY010000696.1:0-5585 GCA_051869575.1 Prevotella sp.
CATCAGAATGATGCAACAAACATCCAACGAGAGAATACGACTCGGACTATATCATAGCGACATGGATATTATCATCACACAAATGGAAATATATGAATGAAATAAGACTAAGAGCCCTCGAGCCTGAAGACCTCGACGTGCTGTATGCCATCGAGAATGATCTCGACTTATGGAGTGTGGGATACACCACAGTGCCTTATTCGCGCTATCTGCTCCACGACTACATCGCCAACTCACAATGCGACATTTATGCCGACAGACAGGTGAGGTTGGTGGTTGAGATGGAGGATGGAAGCGACGTGGTGGGCATCGTTGACATCACCGACTTCGAACCCCGACACAACCGTGCCGAACTTGGGCTGGTGGTGAGAAAGAAATACCGTAATATGGGATTTGGAGGGAGTGTAGTGAGAAAAATGATAGATTATTCGCGCGAAGTGATACATCTTCACCAACTATATGTAGTGATAGATTCCAACAACACCTCATGCATAGATTTGTTCAAAAACTACGGTTTTAAGGAGTCACACTGTCTCGAAGACTGGCTCTACGACGGTGAGAAATACAGAAAAGCAGTGTTTTTAACACTTTTTTTATAAATTCTGCGCAAAAGGTTTGGTGTTTTGCAAAAAACTCCGTACCTTTGCACCCGCTTAAATGAAGCAACGACTTTTGGTGCGTTAGTTCAGTTGGTTAGAATACATGCCTGTCACGCATGGGGTCACGGGTTCGAGTCCCGTACGCACCGCCAGTCGAACATGAATAAATTTACATAAACTGGTGCGTTAGTTCAGTTGGTTAGAATACATGCCTGTCACGCATGGGGTCACGGGTTCGAGTCCCGTACGCACCGCAGATATCGAGAACATGACATAATCATGTTCTTTTTTATTTATATATAATGCGAAACAAATGAAAATCGGTATTGAGGCACAACGGATATTCCGCAGCAATAAGCATGGTATGGACTATGTCGTACTGCAGGAGATACTTCATCTCCAGCAGACTGATTTGCGTAACGAATACTTCATATTTGTCAAACCAGGACCCGACCATTGCGTCAAGGACACATTCAATTTCCACGTCATCGAGGTGAATTGTCCGTCTTATCCACTTTGGGAGCAATGGGCACTGCCACGTGCCGCAAAGGATGCCGGGGTGGATATCCTGCATTGCACGAGCAACACTGCCCCTGTCTTCACCTCTATTCCACTTGTGCTCACCCTGCACGACATCATATTCCTTGAGCCTCGCGACAAGAGCAACAAGTCGCTCTATCAGAATATGGGATGGCTCTATCGTCGTCTTGTCGTACCGAAAATCCTCGGCAAGTGCAGGCGCATCATCACTGTGTCCAACTATGAATACGAGAACATCGTCAGCAAGTTGAATATCCCGCGCCAGCGAATGAGAATGATATACAACGGATACAATGAATGGTTTAAGCCTATCGACGACAAGGAATGTGCATATGGCAAGTATATACGCAAGAGCGGATATTTCTTCTTCCTCGGCAACACCGATCCCAAGAAGAACTCGGAGCGCACCATAGTGGCCTATGCCAAGTATCTTAAATTGTCGTCGGTGAAGCGCGAACTGCTTATTGCCGACCTGAGTCAGGAGATTATCGACGACATCCTCAAGCGCAATGACATCGAATATGCACGCGATTATATCGTGGCGGCAGGATATGTGGACAACAAGGACCTCGTGTCGATATATAATGCTGCATTTGCATTCCTCTACACGTCGCTGCGCGAGAGTTTCGGAATACCATTGCTTGAGTCTATGGCGTGCGGCACTCCGGTGATCACGAGCAATACATCGTCGATGCCCGAGGTGGCGGGAGTGGATGCTGCCCTTATTGACCCCACCGACAGCAACACTATCACCGACATGATGCTGAGATTGGAGAATGACGTGGACTATTATTCACGGATAAAGGATTACGGGCTCAATCGTGTGAATATGTTCTCGTGGAATCACACTGCCGAGTCGCTTCTCGCTCTTTATGATGAGGTGTATAACGAAAAATGATGATGCCTTATGGACAGAAACGCAATAAGAGAGATGATGAAAGCCAACAGCGGAATCAAACGACTTGTTGACTATCTGATTATGAATCAGCGGCTCACGCGCCCGCGCTGGTATGTGCGACTCTTTGCGCCACTTTATCAGCACAGGGCATTAAGTGCCAAGATATACGGGTCGGTGCGCATGGACACACCGCCCTATCGTCGTTTTTCCATAGGCAGGCGCAGTGTGGTGGAATCATTTTCGTGCATCAACAATGCCGTGGGTGATGTGGTGATAGGCGACTTTACACGCATCGGACTCCACTGTACGGTGATAGGTCCTGTGACTATAGGCAGTCATGTCAACCTGGCGCAGGGAATAACCGTGTCGGCACTTAATCATAACTTTGACGACACGCACTTGCGTATCGACCAACAGGGGGTGAGCACCCGGGAGATAAGGATAGATGACGATGTGTGGATAGGAGCCAATGCCGTGATTACGGCGGGAGTGCGTATAGGTAGCCATTCGGTGGTGGCTGCCGGGGCCGTTGTGACCAAGGATGTGCCCGAATATAGTGTAGTGGCTGGTGTACCGGCAAAAGTGATTAAAACAATTCGCCGAAGAGACTAAAACAATTCGTCGAAGAGACTGAGCGACAAGTCGGGAGATTGATTGTGAGTGTCCTCCTCTTCCTCCTCATCCTCTTGCTCTTGAAAATTGAGGGCGAGCTGTTGTGCGCGTGCCGAACAGGGATTCAGTTTGTATTGTCCCCACGCTTCCTTGCAGAATAATGACTGCGACATCCTGGAGTTTCTAAACAGAAACTGCTGCACATACTTATGGATTTCATCAAAATCGGGTGTAGAGAAGAGTGTGCAGTTGAGATTGTACAACTGCATGCTAATCTTCTTCACGCTCATTCCGCGTTTGCCAGCCCGTGCAAGTATGGTGATAATCTGTTCGTCGTATGGTGCCATTATTCTATCGTTGCTTCATAAACACAAAGGAAGGCTGGCAACTAATGCCAGCCTTCCCTTGTATTTGCTTAACTGTGCCAGCCTTAAATGAGGGCAACCTTGCCTTCAGCTGTAGTAATCTTTCCTTCCTTGAAGAGCCAGCCCATACCGAGCAGTGTCTCTTCCTCTGAAATCTTGGCCTTCTTGGCAATCTCCTTAACGGTGAGAGCCTTCTCTGCCGAAGCAAGTGCCTGATAAACATCACCTGCCTTGAAACCAACATTCTCAGCGTTATACTCTACTACGGCTGCTGCCTTTGTTGTTGCGCAAGTCTTCTTGCAAGTTGTCTTCTTAGCGGCTGTAGTCTTCTTAGCTGCTGTCTCCTTTGTTGTTGTTTTCTTTTCTGCCATAATTCTCTAAAAAATTAATATTCTCTCGTTTAATTTAGAATTTTTTTAATTATTCCGCTGCAAAATTAGATATAATTCTATTAATACACAAGAAAATATGATTTTTTTTTATTATATTATGCATTATTCTTGACGTATGTCAACCTTAAGTTGCAGTTCTTCAAGCTGTTTGGGGTCAAGTTCGCCTGGAGCGTCGAGCATCACGTCGCGTCCGCTGTTGTTCTTCGGGAACGCTATGCAGTCGCGAATACTGTCGAGTCCTGCCATGATGCTCACAAAGCGGTCGAGACCGAATGCCAAGCCTGCATGAGGAGGTGCTCCATACTTGAAGGCGTTGATGAGGAAGCCAAACTGTGCCATTGCCCTTTCGGGTGTGAAGCCAAGAATCTTGAACATCTTCTCCTGCAGTTTGCCGTCGTGGATACGCAGGCTACCGCCGCCCACCTCTATGCCGTTGCATACAAAGTCATATGCCATGGCGCGCACCTGTTCGGGATGCTCGTCGAGCAATGGGATATCCGCAGGGTTGGGCAGTGTGAACGGGTGGTGGGTTGCCATCAGACGCTCTTCCTCGTCGCTCCATTCGAAGAGGGGGAAATCCACTATCCAGAGGCACTCAAACTTATCCTTGTCCCTCAGTCCGAGACGGTCGCCCATCTCAAGTCGCAGTGTGCATAGCTGTGTGCGTGTCTTGTTGGCCTTGTCGCCACTGAGTATCAGTACGAGGTCGCCGTCCTTGGCTCCCATCTTCTCCTTCACCTTCAGCAGCACGTCTTCGCCATAGAACTTGTCAACGCTCGACTTGATAGTGCCGTCCTCGTTGTATTTGATATATACGAGTCCCTTTGCGCCCACCTGCGGACGCTTCACAAAGTCGGTGAGTTGGTCGAGTTGCTTGCGGGTGTAGTTGGCGCATCCAGGCACGCAGATACCTCCGATATACTCTGCCTGGTCGAAGACAGTGAATGTGCCGGTCTTCATCACGTCCATCAGTTCGACAAACTCCATACCAAAGCGAAGGTCGGGCTTGTCGCTACCGAATCGGCGCATAGCCTCATGCCAGGTCATCTGCTGCAGTTTGGCTGGCAGTTCCACTCCGCGAACCTCCTTGAAGAGATGGCGTGCCATATCCTCAAACAGGCTGATGACATCCTCCTGATCCACAAAGCTCATCTCGCAGTCAATCTGTGTGAACTCAGGTTGGCGGTCGGCTCTGAGGTCCTCGTCGCGGAAGCACTTGGCAATCTGGAAATAGCGGTCGAATCCGCTCACCATGAGCAGCTGCTTCAATGTCTGCGGACTCTGCGGCAGTGCATAAAACTGTCCGGGATTCATGCGCGAAGGCACTACGAAGTCGCGTGCGCCCTCGGGGGTTGAGCCAATCAATATTGGTGTCTCCACCTCGATGAAGTCCTTTGAGTCGAGGAAATTGCGTATGAGGATAGTCATACGGTGACGCAGTTCGAGATTCTTGCGCACTGCATTGCGGCGCAGGTCGAGATAGCGGTATTTCATGCGAATGTCGTCGCCGCCGTCGGTATTGTCCTCGATGGTGAACGGGGGAGTGATACTCTCGCTCAGCACATTCAGACTTGAGGCGATGATTTCAATATCGCCGGTGGGCAGGTTCTTGTTCTTGCTTTCGCGCTCGTTCACTGTTCCTTCCACCTGTATGCAGAATTCACGTCCCAATTTGTTGGCACGTTCGCAAAGTGCTTTGTCTATAGCTTCATTGAACACCAACTGTGTGATGCCATATCTGTCGCGCAGATCGACGAATGTCATTCCGCCCATCTTTCTTGTGCGCTGCACCCATCCGGCAAGTGTCACCACCTGTCCGGCATTGGAGAGTCGAAGCTCTCCACAAGTATTACTTCTATACATCTTTTTATTAATGAGGAATTTCTAATTCCTAATTCCTAATTCCTAATTTCTAATTCCTAATTCCTAATTCTTCTTCAGCCACTCTGCCACGTTCTTCTCTATTCTTGCCGCAATGTCGCCAGCCTCGGCAGCCTTGTCGAAGGTCTCGCCGGTGATGTGCTCGTAGAGCTCGATATATCGGTCGCTGACGCTTTCTGCATATTCGTCGGTGATTTCGGGCATGGTCTGTCCTGGCTCGTTCATGAAATTGTGCTCAATGAGCCACTGGCGCACAAACTCCTTTGAGAGCTGCTTCTGCGGCTCACCCTTTGCCAGT
>JBJEAY010000697.1:0-5574 GCA_051869575.1 Prevotella sp.
TACAATCTGGGAGTCATTACTTGACACGAGTTTATTATCTTTGTTGTTTTCCATGTTTGCAAAATTACTCATTTCTCCGCATATTGCCAAACAAGCAACTGATAATCTGCATGTTTACGTTGCTATTTTCAGCCTTTAGACTCTAAGCTCCCAACTCTAAATCTGTTTCTTTCTGCTCATACGTATATCGCATCATCATATCTGAGCATCAATATCCCATCTTTCCAATGATCGGAATACGCTACGTTTTCTCCAAGAAAGTACTCTCTGACAAGCAGTTCTGGGAAATTGCCGCCTGCCATGTACGTCAGCGGATAACCACCGCCGAAACGCGGATTGATTTCTATGCCTACAATATCTTTCGTGTCAGGGTGGAAGAACAACTGCACACAAATGCAACCTACGCAACCTTCGATATATCCCAGCTTGTCTTTCAGGTAGTCCAGTATCTCGTTCTTCTCGGCACGCCCCTTGTTTATCTCACCTGCACGTATCTCAATGCGCTCACGGGGAACGATACACTTCACCCTGTTGTCCCTTCCGTAATACATATCCACCTTATATTCCTTATATTCCTTATATACCTTCTTGTCTATGTATTCCATAAAGAGCAATTTCGGGTAACCAAGTTAACACTTGCTGACAATAAATATTCGCAGCAGACAGCAGATTCGATCTGCGGCATCACGCCATTGTGCCTGCCTGTATTCATTACTTCACGCCCTTCTCTTTCAAGATGCGAATAATATCCTTAAACGACTTCATAGTCCCAATCTCCTCAGGCTCCAAAGACACGTCAAAAGCATCTTCCAGCTCTGCCACAAGATTCAACTGACCCATAGAGTCCCATGCCTCACAAGTTGATTGTGAGCAACATCTATCAACATTGTCGAGTTCAAATGTTTCCTTCAATACTTCTAATACTTTTTCTTCCATGATTTTTTGTTATTTCACTGTTATATGATATAATCCTTTAATCTCCGTATCGGCATCTTTCAATGATAAGGAATAAGACTTGCTTCCGTCTTCATTCTCTTGCGTACAAGCAAAACCTGCCTTCTCCCAAAAGTCCTTCACTTGTGCATTCTTGGCAGTCGGCAAATAGGAGGCAGTCAGAGTATCAAAGCCTTCATTTGCAAGCATTCCAAGGATTTTCTTCACAAAAGCTGTCTCAATACCCTTACCCAAGATACGGCAACTTAGCAGGAAGGTGTCAATCGTACCATCCGGAGTAACCATGATGGCTCCAGTGATTCCATTGTCACCAAACTTGTCAGCTACACTGATACACCATATCTTCCAACCATATTCAATAAATCCACGAACATCAGCATCAGTATATCTATGTGTAGTAAGATTAAACTGATTGGTCTTCTGAGTCATCTGAGCTATACGTTGGATATTGAACTCATTGGCGGACTCAATAGTTATCTGTATGTTCAAAGATTCAAGGAAAGAGTCAAAGTCTGCAAAAGAATTCTGTGCTTGCGCACGAGCTGCATTTTGCTTGTATTGCTCCGTCTTTTTCTTATCCTCATCTGTTACAGAATAAACTTTGAAATAGTCCTCGACAAGTTGCTTGAAGAATGGCATCAGCTCATATGGCTGAGCAGGGAACTCAGGAACTTCCACCATCGGCAGCATTTGCTTGATAAGCTCGCGTTCTGTAGGATTATCATCCACAAACACAAAACTGTCAAGACCGATGTTTAATTCTGCAGCCAGTTCCTTAATATTAGTAGCTTTGTCGGTCCAATTGATACGATATGCGGCAAAGTGTTCCTTTTTCAAGACCATGAATGGATTCTTTTCCCAAGCGTCGAGAACATCCTGCTCATTGTTCTTTGAGCAAACGGTAAGAATCACTCCGCTTTTCGATAGTTCAAGCAAAGCCTCCTGCCAGTAAAGGAAAGCCTTTCCTGGATAGTCGCCCCCAATCTTAATGCCTTCAATACCATCTTCGCCAAGTACACCACCCCAAAGAGTGTTATCCAAGTCGAGCACCAAACACTTCTTGCGCTTCAAGCTGATGGAATTCATTTTTTTCTCCCACCATGCCTTGAAATCCTTGTTGAGTTTAGGATTCATTCCCATCTGACTAATGAAATAGAACTTCCAGTCAAATAGTTCAGAATCAGTATATTTCCGCGTGAATTCTGTAATGTCAATCACTTTCACGTTCTTGTGACTTGCCTCAGCAGCATAGAGGAATTTGTTGTATTCTGCCACAGCTGTCTGCAACTGATAGTCATCGTCAGTAAACGGAACTGCATAAAGAATATCCATTGTGAGAGCCACGAACGACTTCTTCTCGTCTATCTGACTCAACACAAATCCCAACTTCTGGGCATACCCACATATTTCTTCAGCAAGCACTCTTTGCTCAAACTTCACAGGCACTTGATACCACCATACATAGCCCTCAACATCCTGTGGCACATTGGAGATATCATCATAACCCGAGAATCCGTAATCTTTGCTGAAAAAACGTTCGACGGTGTTATTTCTAAATACGAATTTCATTAATACTCAACAAGGTTTGATATATTACAATTGGACAAATCCACCAAAGCTGAAGCCCATGACAACCCCGCACCGAATCCTGAGATTATTACTTTTTGGCGATCATGGTAGGCATTCTTCATTTCACTCACTATGGTTAGCGGTATTGAAGCCGAACTTGTGTTACCGAAGTTTTTCAGACAATAAGGAGTCTTCTCTACTGGGATTTTCAGTCGTTTGGCAAAGAAATCTGTCATGAAGCGATTGGCCTGATGAAAAATCAACAAATCTATATCATCAACAGAAATGTTACTTGCTTTCATCAAAGTCTTAATATCTTTAGGCTCTACACGCATTCCAAAATTGAACACATCCATACCGTCCATAAAAAATTGTTCACCAGTACGAATATTCCCATCTTTATCTTCATGAGCAATAAAACCTTCTGGACAACTGGGATTTCTATAACCGCCATATTTCATTTTAATAACGTCAGAGCCACCACCATCACTATTCAATGAAAATACCGATTCGGGAAAGTCTCCTTTTGATATCAATGTAGCAGTACCTGCATCACCAAATAAAGGAGTGGATACCTTGTCATGTTGTGATACTGTTTTTGACATGGTTTCACCGACTAACAACAAAACATTATTCACTCCATTCTGAGATGCAAATGAATATGCGATAGATAACCCATAAACAAACCCAGAACAAGCAAGGTTAACATCAAAACAGAGACAACCCGTCGATAATCCCAATTTATGCTGAAGCAGTGGAGATGTAGCCGGCTGATGGTAGTCGCTTGTTTGACTTACAAATATTAACGCATCTATACTTGATTTGTCTATACCATTGTCAGTCAAAAGTTTTTCGGCTGCTTTTTGACACAAATCGGATGAACAAACATCCTTTTCTGCATATCGGCGTTCCTCTATGCCAATATTATTGATGGTCTTCTCAATCTCCTCTTCCGGGATCAGATACCCGAGGTCACGATTGCTTACAACCTTACTGGGCACACAGGCACTCATAGCCGTTATGCCTACATTATGATATTTAATGATTGCCATATTACAATGTTACGCCTCCGTCAATAACCAGTTCATGACCAGTTACCCAAGCGGAAGCATCAGACAACAGATAAATTATAGCCCAAGCTATATCCTCAGGTTTGCCATATCTTCCTAAAGGATAATTTTCGAGATCTTTCTTCAAGTCTTCTTCAGAAACAGCCCCATCATGTATCAGTTTGGTTTCAACCATACCTGGCAATACCGCATTACACCGTATTCCTTTAGCAGCTAATTCACGGGCACAATACCTCATGTAAGCCGATAACGCAGCCTTTGATGAGCCATAGATGCCGTTCCCTAAATGAGATGATTTGGATGCAATTGAGGATGTATAAACCAACGATGCACCCTTGTTTATTTTTTTCTTCTTTAATAGCCACTTGTTGAATAACATTGGGGCAAATGTATTAGTGCCAAAAATGCTATTCAAATCTTTCTCATTATAGAATGCCACAGGCTTTGCTGTAGAAATGCCCGCATTATTCACAACTCCATCCAATTCTGGACAATCAGTGACTATTCTCTTGACATCTTCCTCAAGAGTTAAATCGCCAGATAGGGCCATGTGGCCTTCTCCTGTCATGTGCGACAGAGTTTCATTCATTCTTTCCACGTTTCTGGCCACAAGGACAACTCGTGCTCCCAACTTGGAGCATTCAATTGCAGTGCTTCTTCCTATACCAGAAGAAGCTCCTGTTATTAGAATAGTTTTTCCTTCCAATGAATAAGGATTATACATACTCATATTTCTATAATTTTAGGACAAATCATATTTCTTGTTTCAAAATAAACAGCTCCCCATGCCAGACCTGTTCCAAAACCGCATGCCAATATTCGCTCATTTACATCAGCTTTCCCTTCATTATTAACAATGATAGTGAGAGGAATGCTTGCACTGGTCGTATTACCATAGTCCCTTAAACTCATAGGTACTTTATCCATACTCACCTTCATTCGCTTTGCGATATTTGCAAGGATAAGTTTGTTGGCCTGATGTAGATATAAATTAGTTATATCATCCATATTGATTCCATATTCCGAACATAACTTCTTTAGAGCCTTAGGCACTTTGGTTATAGCAAATGAAAACACATCCATAGAGTCCATCTTGTTTGATACCTGCTCTGGGGATATATTACCAGCACGCTTTTCTAACTCAAAGTGTAAGGATTCCATTGTATAAGGATTTCTAAAACCGCCGTCTTCCTTAATGAGCGCTTTGCCATCTTCGCTCTTGGTGCCGATATTAAAATAGATTTCGCTTGCGCTTTCATCGTATTCTAAAGCAGTGGCCGTACCGGCATCTCCAAACAATGGTCTTTCTTCTCTGTTTTGCTTATCTTGGATTTGCGATACGGTATCACCATCAAGAAGAATAGCACGCTTTATCATACCGCTCTGCATCATCATCATCACAGAACTCAAAGATATTACCCAAGCTGGGCACCCGTGATAGTAATCGATGCAAATGGTGTTTTCTGACAATCCCATCTTATCGTGCACGATAAAAGAATTAGGGTGGTTAACATAGTCTGGACATTGTGTTGCAAAAGCAATCAAGTCAACACTTTCTTTCGCCCAACCAAGAGCCTTTATCAACTCTTCGGCTGCTGCAAAGCACAGGTCTGTAGCTGTAGTACTGGGGGAGGTAATATGTCTTCTTTCAATACCCGTTGCAGCTATTACCTGTTCTGCTTCTTCCTTGCTTGAATAAAAGGGAAGGGAGATATTCTCTTCTACTTGCGAGGGTACGCAACCCGAGATACCTCGGATTGCGACCTTTTCTACTTTTAAAAATGCCATAGTTTACTCTGCTTTTCCCTTAACGATATTGAACAAATCCTCAATAGTGACAGCTGAACGCATATCGTCACCCTTTAGAGTAACATCATACTCCTCATCTACCATTGCAATGATGGACAATGCAATCAGCGATGAATACTCATCCAAATCATGAAACACAGTCTCAGGAGTGAACACACTTGCATCTGTTTCA
>JBJEAY010000698.1:0-5546 GCA_051869575.1 Prevotella sp.
GAAGCAGGGGGCTGTCGGAGGTGCGCCGCGTGGCTGCGTTCATCGGCACGTCGAATTACTCGGAACTGCTGGCTGACCCCACGGGCTCGCGCCGCTTCTTCTGCCAGGTGGTGGAGCGGCCTATCAGCAACGCGCCGATAGACCACGCGAAGCTGTATGCGCAGGCAGTAGCGGAAATCCAGGCAGGAGAACCGACGTTTTTCTCAAAAGCGGAAGAGGCGGAGATTGAGGCGCACAACAAGTCGTTCTACCGTGAGTCGCCGCTGGCCGACGCTTACCGCAAATCGTTCGCCGCAGAGGGCGGTCAGCAGGAGTGGCTGTCGGCCAACGAGATTTTTGAAATCCTCAAACGTGAGTCGCCGAAGGCGTTGCTGGGCGTGACGATTGCGCGGCTCGGCAAGCAGCTCCGGCTGCTGGGCGTGGCGAAAAGGCACACGGTGCAGGGCAACCTGTACGGGGTGTGCCGGCGCGAGTGATGAAGGGTTGTGACGGGTTCGGAGGCAAAACCGTTCAGCCGCAACAAGCTAAGTGATAGCGAATTGCGGCACAGAATGAATAGTTGAAAGGTTTTTAGGGGAAATTTTTTGCGTATAGGACCTGTGTTGGCATATACGCTGGATAAAGATAAAAACCTTCATATAAATGCACCTTTGGCTGCGGCTCGGCATAATCCAAGTAAACTTGGCTTCTGCTCTCGCCTTGCACAAACGTTCGTTTTCAACAGACGTTTCCTGATATAAATATCAGTGTAAATAAAAGGAATATGCCTAAAAACGCAATAATCCTCTACAACATTTGTTTTTCTATAAAAAGTCAGTATCTTTGCTAAGAATAAATCCTAAGAATATGTCAAAGAATAAAGGATTAAATCGGATTAAAGTAGTTCTTGCAGAAAAACAACGCACCAACAAGTGGCTTGCAGAACAGCTTGACAAGGGCGAGGCTACCATCTCAAAATGGTGTACAAATCGCACACAACCGTCATTGGAAACTCTTGTTGAGATTGCCAATGTGCTACAAGTCGACGTTAAGGACCTCTTGCGGTCAACCATTCAAGAGCCCGATATGGTTTATATTAAAATACCAAAGAGCAGACTCTAATGGATTATAAATTGAAATACTAATTATATGACAAACTCAAAGAATTTAAGGCAGGAATTCATAGAATACACAAGAAGCTGTATTCTGTCGAGAAGACCATCCGACAAGTCCGAATTTACAATCGGACGAACTGCTGCTGATAGTTATGTCTCTTTTGTAGAGGTAGACAAACTCTTTAGTTATAATCCAGAGAAATGGAAAGACATAAAGAGCATCTTTGATATAGACAGTTCTGAAAAAATAAAAGAGATATATCTTGAACTTGTTGGAGACAAAGAGTTTAATAAGGTTGACTGTCAGCAAGCAAGTCAATATTTCAGGAGTAATGCCCTCAAGCATTACTATTGTTTTCTGAAAGCAAGAGAAGTTGTCCTTGGTAAGACAGGTTCGCAGCATGGAGTGGTCGATGATTCACCCGAATTCTGCCAAAGAAATGATAAACAATCCCTCCAGCAAATCTTCTATGGTGCTCCTGGCACAGGCAAGTCTCATGCAGTGAAGACGGAAACGGAGGCATGGGAAAAGCGCGGGAGAGTAGTAAGGACTACCTTTCATCCCGACAGCGACTATTCCACATTCGTCGGGGCATACAAGCCTACCACAGAGAGCGTGCAAAGATATGACATCTACAACAAGCCTATGACAAGGGACGGAGTGCCTGTCATGGAGCAGATTATCACCTACGAGTTTGTGGAGCAGGCTTTCCTGCAAGCTTACATTGACGCATGGACGAACAGAGAGGAGCCGGAGTTCCTGATAATCGAGGAAATCAACCGTGGCAACTGTGCTCAGATATTCGGTGACTTGTTCCAGTTGCTGGATAGAGGGAATGACGGCTACTCTGAATATGCCATAAGAGCTGACAAGGATTTGCAGAAGCATCTGTGCAAGGCATTCGAGGATGTGGAAATAGCCGACTACCCGAAAGTAAAGGCAGGCGAGGAACTGCTTTTGCCAAACAACCTCTACATCCGTGCCACGATGAATACCTCCGACCAGAGCCTGTTCCCGATCGATTCTGCCTTCAAGCGCAGGTGGGACTGGAAGTATGTGCCTATTGCCAAGGGCAAAGACAACGACACAGAGCTGAACTGGATGATAGAGGTGGACGGCGACCAGTACGATTGGTGGACGTTTGTAACAACCATCAACAAGCATGTCTTTGATACGACCAATTCGGAAGACAAGCAATTGGGCTTCTTCTTTTGCAAGGCCAAGGACAACATCATCAGCGCAGAAACATTCGTCTGCAAAGTCATCTTCTACCTGTGGAACGACGTGTTCAAGGACTTCGGATTTGACGATAAGATATTTGAAGACAAGGAAGACGATGAAAACCGCAAACTCTCGTTCGACAAGTTCTATCTGTCAAATGGAGAGGTGCACGAAGGGAAGATCAGGATGTTCCTTGATAACCTTGGGATGATGCCAATAGAAGAACCCGCAGAAGAGGTTGACGATGAGTCTGTAAATTCCAATGGCAGGACAATTCCCAAATATTCTATTAATGGAAGTTCTGAACAACTTTCCACTCCAAATGCAGTTCGATACATAATTGAAACCTATGCAAAGCAGAACGAGAACATTTCAGTTGATGAAATGATTCAATTTTGGAATGGTATTGCCGAAAGGAATAACCTATTAGTTCCCACATGGCAACCATCACCCAATGACAATCAACCATTTGCAAATAAAAGACGTGTAAAGATAGAATGGGGAAATTGTACTGCCTGGTTGATTATGGGCTGGACAGAGAACTTATTCAAAAAGTTCATACAGAACGTAAAACAAAAGTTAGACATAAGCATTGAAAGGGTTAACTAATGCGCATCCTTATTGAAGAATATCAATACGAAGTGGCTGCCGTGAAGGACATTCTGCATGAAGAAGGCTATTTAGCCATTTTCTATCAAGTCCTATAATCAAGCAACGTTTGAATTATGGCAAAGCATCGTGAAATAAGAAACAGTACTGCTGAATTCCTTACTTTCATAGCCACAGGCAAGGAGAAAGGGATTCAGGTGCTTTATAAGGACGAGACCGTGTGGGCTACCCAGAAGGCAATGGCTTCACTCTTTGATTGCTCGACGGACAACGTCGGACTGCACCTGAAAAACATCTATGATAGTGGTGAACTGACAAAAGAAACAACTACCGAGAAAATCTCGGTAGTTCAAACTGAAGGTGAACGACAAGTTACACGAAGCACGTTGTTTTACAACCTTGATGCCATCATCTCTGTGGGCTATCGAGTCAATACTATCCGCGCCACGCAATTCCGGCAATGGTGCACATACGTGATACGACAGTTCTCGTTGCGTGGATATGTCATCGACAGGAAGCGCATGGAAAACGGGACTTTCATTGGTGAAGACTATTTTGAACATTTGCTGGCAGAAATAAGGGAGATACGTCTGAGCGAACGCAGGTTCTATCAGAAGTTGACGGACATTTACGCCACCAGCATTGATTACAACCGGGACGCTCCAACCACAAGGCTGTTCTTCAAAAAGATACAGAACAAGATGCATTATGCCGTGCATGAACATACTGCTGCCGAGCTCATTGTGGAACGCGCCAACGCTGATAAAGAGAACATGGGACTGACCACATGGGAGAATGCCCCTAATGGGAAAATCGTCAGGACTGATGTCAGCATTGCCAAGAACTATTTGAAGCAAAACGAGCTGGAAGATATGGGACGCATCGTCACAGCAGTACTTGAATTTGCAGAAAGCAGGGCCAATCGACACATACCGATGACCATGGAAGATTGGGCAAAGCGTATCGATGCCTATCTTTCAAGCGATGAAAGGCCTTTGCTGAATGATGCAGGCTCCGT
The DNA here is from genome assembly GCA_051869575.1 of Prevotella sp. Taxonomy (GTDB): domain Bacteria; phylum Bacteroidota; class Bacteroidia; order Bacteroidales; family Bacteroidaceae; genus Prevotella. The sequence continues at coordinate 3,944 of JBJEAY010000698.1, forward strand.
TACCCATGAATATGCCAAAGAGTTTGCTGAAACGGAATTTGAGAAATACAGAATCATTCAGGACAGACTGTTCAGAAGTGATTTTGACAGGTTCGCCGGGGGGGAGGAAGCACTTCCGGCACTTCCACAGGACGATGATAAAGTATAACAGAATATGCGCATCCTCATCGAAGAATATCAATACGAAGTGGCTGCCGTGAAGGACATTCTCCACGGCATCGACCCCTTGACCAACATAGAGGGTAAGGTGTCGATACACTACGTAGGCTATTATTACAACAGCCTATTGAAGGATTGCGTATTTATTCTTCCAAAAGTATTGCTTCAGGGAGGCGTAGACACTGCTTGCAGCCCAGATTTGGTTTTCGGAAAGTACAAGCCTGAGGATATTGCCAACCTTGACGAAAAGAATCCGCTTTCCCAAAGAGAGCGGGATTTCATCTATAAGTTTGCGGTATGGATTTATCGGGCCATCGTGGTTTACAAGAACGACAAACAAACCGACAGTTCTATCATCTATCATGCCCAGATAGCGCAAGTAGGCAAGGGACAACGACGGCTGAGCAATACCTATCTGGACATCCTGCTGTCTTTGATACAGTTCAACCGTGAGAACCAGAACTTTTTCTTTTTCATACTGAAAAACCTTCATTCCGGTTTCAACAAGATAAACTGGACGCGCACCATCAGCACGACAACTGCCATTGTACGGCAAAACCGCCCCATCTATCTGAACCCTGTAAACAAAAAACGGAAAATCAACTTTGATGAGGAACTGCTGGTCATCTTCTTCTCCATATTGAATTATATCGGCGACACTTACGGGTTTTCCAAAGAGATAAGCTGCCAGTTTGACCTTATCAAGGGAAAGCAGTTCGAGACCTATCTGAAAGGTTATGGCAAGACAAGGCTGTTGCAAATCAAGTACAAGTATTTCTCAGACAAGGCGCTGGAACTGTGGCGGCTTTGCTTTGCGTTCTTTGACGAGTCGCGGCAGGTGTTCATCAACACGGAGCAGAAAGAATACCTGCTGGTCAAGAACTTCTATATCGTCTTTGAAGCCATCATTGACGAACTGATTGGCGACAAGCCCCTTCCCGACGGCATGGAAAAGAAACAGGAGGACGGCAAAATCGTTGACCATCTATTCTCCGCGCCAAGTCTGATTGACGGAGAAGCAAAGCAGACCTACTATATTGGTGACAGCAAATACTACAAATTGGGTCATGAACTGACACCTGAATCCATCTACAAGCAATACACATACGCACGCAATGTCATACAATGGAATCTGGACATCTTCAACGTGGGTGGAAAGACAGAGTCGGGTGTACGCCTGCGTGATGACGTGACAGAAGGCTACAATATCATACCCAACTTCTTCATAAGTGCAAAGATGGACAGAACGTTTGACTATTCCGATGATGGGATTGAGCAGACAGACCGCAAGAAGAACAAGCACAAGAAGGAGCAGTTCAAAAACCGCCTGTTCGACCGCGACACGCTCCTGCTGTTCCACTATGATGTGAACTTCCTGTATGTGCTGTCACTCTATGCGCGCGACAACCTATCGCAGAAAGCCAGATGGAAGAATGACATTCGT
>JBJEAY010000699.1:0-5541 GCA_051869575.1 Prevotella sp.
CCAAATGGACGAAAAGACTATTGTCTTTAACTCCTTTAAACTCCTTGAACTCCTTTTAACTCCCAAAGTTGAGCAAATGCGAAACTTAAATGTATTATATATCAAAAAACAGAAATGGCACAAGAAGACGTATTCAAGAAAATTGTTTCACACTGCAAGGAATATGGTTTCGTTTTTCCAAGCAGCGAGATTTATGACGGTCTCGGAGCCGTATATGACTACGGACAGAACGGAGTGGAACTGAAGAACAACATCAAGCAGTACTGGTGGAAGAGTATGGTGCTACTGCACGAGAACATCGTGGGCATCGACTCGGCTATCTTCATGCACCCCACCATCTGGAAGGCAAGTGGACATGTGGATGCATTCAACGACCCGTTGATTGACAACCGCGACTCGAAGAAGCGCTATCGCGCCGACGTGCTCATCGAAGACCAGATTGCCAAGTATGACGAGAAAATCCAAAAGGAGGTTGCCAAGGCACGCAAGCGTTTCGGCGACTCTTTCGACGAGGAAAAGTATATGGAAACGAGCGAGCGCGTGAAGGAGACCAAGGAAAAGCGCGACGCTCTCCATGCCCGCTATGCCGAGGCTATGCAGGGTCCCAACCTTGAGGCGCTCAAGCAGATTATCCTGGACGAGGAAATCGTTGACCCCATCAGCGGAACAAAGAACTGGACCGACGTGCGTCAGTTCAACCTTATGTTCTCCACCGAGATGGGTGCATCGGCTGACGCCTCGATGAAGGTGTATCTGCGTCCGGAGACGGCACAGGGTATCTTTGTCAACTATCTGAACGTGCAGAAGACGGGCCGCATGAAGATTCCTTTCGGAATAGCACAGATTGGCAAGGCATTCCGCAACGAGATTGTGGCACGACAGTTTATATTCCGTATGCGCGAGTTTGAGCAGATGGAGATGCAGTTCTTCGTGAAGCCGGGCACTGAGCTGGAATGGTTCCCGAAGTGGAAGCAGACACGTATGGCTTGGCACCAGGCATTGGGATTCGGTGCCGAGAACTACCGATTCCACGACCACGAGAAGTTGGCCCACTATGCCAACGCCGCCACCGACATCGAATTCAAGATGCCGTTCGGATTCAAGGAGGTGGAGGGTATCCACAGCCGCACCAACTTCGACCTCTCGCAGCACGAGAAATTCTCGGGCAAGAGCATCAAATACTTCGACCCGCAGACCAACGAGAGCTACACTCCGTATGTCATCGAGACATCCATCGGTGTTGACCGTATGTTCCTCTCTATCATGTGTCATGCATACGAGGAGGAGAAACTGGAGAACGGCGAGACTCGCGTGGTACTGAAGTTGCCCGCAGCACTGGCTCCGGTGAAGCTCGCCGTGATGCCGCTCGTGAAGAAGGACGGACTGCCCGAAAAGGCACGCGAGATAATCAACGAACTGAAGTTCCACTTCAACTGCCAGTATGACGAGAAGGACTCTATAGGCAAGCGCTATCGCCGCCAGGATGCCATTGGCACGCCATACTGCGTGACTGTGGATCACGACACTCTCAAGGACAACTGCGTGACACTGCGTTTCCGCGACACCATGGAGCAGGAGCGTGTGCCTATCTCTGAACTCAACAGTATCATCGAGGACAAGGTGAGCATCGCAAGCCTCCTCAAGAAACTACAATGACTTCTTTGGGAAGTTAAAGAAGTTAAGGAAGTTAAAGAAGTTAAGGAAGTTAAAGAAGTTAAGGAAGTTAAAGAAGTTAAAGAAGTTAAGGGAGTTAAGGGAGTTAAGGGAGTTAAAGAAGTTAAGGAAGTTAAAGAAGTTAAAGACAAATGTTTAAACATAGAATAATCTTTCCCCTGCTCATGACGGTAGTGGCAATGTTTGCCATGACCTCATGCAGCGAGGATGACAATACCGTAGAAGAATACGCTGACTGGGTGAACGTCAACGACAAGTATTTCGACGAGTTGACCGCCAAGGTGCAGGGTATGTCGGGCGACACATGGAAGAGAGTGCGCACGTGGTCGAAGAACGAAGCTGGCGCTACAGCCAACTCCGACTATATTATAATGGAGAAGCTCGACAGCGACCCTACTGCCGTGGACGCTTGTCCGCAATACACCGACTCGGTGAAGGTGCACTATCAGGGACGACTCCTACCCTCGCCCACCTATCCCAAGGGTTATCTATTCGACTCTTCGTATAGCGGCACATTCGACCCTCTGATTGCCTCGCCTGCCAAGTTTGCCATCAGCGGTGTGGTTGACGGATTCTCAACGGCATTGCTCAACATGCGCCGTGGCGACTACTACAGGGTGTATATCCCCTATCAGTTGGGATATGGGCTGACGGCCAGCGGATCTATTCCCGCAGGCAGCACACTCATATTCGAGATTCGTATGGTAGATTTCTGGTGAAGGATTAGCCCTGTCAGGGCTAATCCTTCATTCTTTCCTCAATAGTTTTTTGAAGTTGAAGAAACTGCGGCGACTGCATATAACCCATATTCTTCTTCAGCATTTGCTTGGTGTCGGCAAGCGAGTTCTCGTAGCATGAGAGTTCATTGTGCATCTGCGTGCGGTGGATGGCAGTGCGATTGATCTCTGTCTCGCGCTCCATGCGCAGGCGGTTGCACACCTTACTCATTATGGGTGCCACCACCGCATCGAAGAGATGATGACCCTGTATATATAAATAGGTGTCCTTGGGAGTGACGCCGAGTCGCTGGAGGTCGTTGCGGGTGTCGAGATACTGCTGTTTGCGCCCGGGAAACTTCTGTTGCAACCATTTCACCTTGCGCATGCACTTGCCACGAAGATGTTCGATCGACTCCTCGGGGCGCTGAATGGAGAAACCGCCAAGTTCGATGGTGGTGTTGAAATCAGAGAGCGAGAAACGGCCATATTCTCCTGAGCGATAGAGCATCACCGACCATACGAACAACGGGAAGATAGCCTCGGAGTAGCCTCGCATGAAGGCACGGAAGTCGAAGATGCGATGATCATTGAGCGTCACCATCACTGCCACGGTGTCGAGACTCTCGGCATAGCACTGATAGTTTTCGATGGCATATACGATAGTGTGGAAGACGTAGGGAGACTCAAGCATCTTCTTCGACATGGGGGATGCTCCCTGAAGGAGATAGTCGTAGTCGGCATCCACACAGGCAATCATGTCGGGACCGACATTCTCACCAATCACATTCATCAATGCCGACTTCTTGCCACGCTCCAGTTTGTCGCGCGTGGGCAGCATCACCTCGAAGTAGCGAGTGTCATCCTCAAACTTCGAGAGCGCAGTACGCCAGAAGAAGACGTCGTCGTAGCTTTCCACATAAGCCACGATACGCCTCCGGGCTTTCTTTGACGCCAACCTATTCGCCGCCGTCACATACCCTGCCGTGATATTGTCCTTTAGCCGCTTCAAAAACTTTAATATTTTAATTTAAGTTTCGCATTTGCTCAACTTTTGGGAGTTCAAGGAGTTCAAGGAGTTTAAAGGAGTTAAAGACAATAGTCTTTTCGTCCATTTGGGAAGTTCTCAGGGGAAAAACATACGTCTTTAACTCCTTTAACTCCCTTAACTTCTTTAACTTCCCCATACTTGCGAAGTTGAGATTATTTTAATTTCACATCGTGATATCCGTCACCTCGGTCACCTTGTCCATCCATCCGTTCATGATGACTGCGGGCGAATGGGTGGTGAGGATAATCTGCACATTAGGATTGAGATCGAGAATCATGTCGATGAGGTTCTTCTGCCAATCGACATGAAGACTCACCTCGGGCTCGTCCATGAAGAGCACATAGTGCTGGTTGTCCTCGATGAGCACAGTGAGCAGGATGGCAAGCATCTGCTTCTCGCCACTCGACAACTGATAGGGCATGAGCACCTCACCAATCTGCGAGAAGGCAATCTCGTTCTTGGTGCGTATGAGCCGCTTGCCTGTCTCGGCAAAGAGACGGTCGAGCATGTCCTGGAACTTCTTCTTGGGTTCGGAGATATGCTGCGCCTGTGCAGCCGCATCTGGCACACCACTCTGCAGCACCTCGATGATACGGTTGCCGATGTTCACCTGATAGTCGAGATACTTGCGCTGAAGTTGGTAGAGCTGCCAGTCGAGTTCGGTGACTACCGAGGCATCCACTATCTTGTTGACCGTCTCACTGCTGATGAGCGGGCGGTCCATACTGCGGATAAGGTCGTAGCGAATCCAACGGGCATCCTCGGGCACCACCTTCAGGCGCACGCCCTTGAGAGTGTGGCTGGGAAACTCGCCTCCCTGCACCAATCCCTTCACCACCTTATTTAATATAGTACTCTTGCCCACTCCGTTGATACCGCTGAGGATATTCACACGGGGGTCGAGATTCCACACGATGTGCTTGGTGTCGCTCCATAGGGAATCTATCTCAATCTGCTCTATATAATCAGCATATTTTTGCATAGACATTCAGTTTTTTATTTATTTTCGACGCAAATATAGCAATAATTCCTGAATAATGAGTAACTTTGCACCCGAAAAAAGATTAAAAGAAGAAAAAATGGATAACAAAAGACCACTTTTGGCTCATTTGAGCATGTTTTTCGCCTGTGCTTTCTGGGGACTTATGGCTCCATTAGGCAAAGACGCCATGACCCACGGAGTGACGGGAATAGACATGGTGACATTCCGCGTGGCGGGTGCCGCTATCCTCTTTTGGATAACATCACTGTTTGTGAAGCGCGAGCATGTGCCGGTGAAGGATGTCTTCCGACTCGGGCTTGCCGGACTCTTCGGACTGACGCTCAACCAATGCGGATTCACCATCGGACTCAGCATAACCTCGCCCATCAACGCCAGCATCGTCACCACCTCGATGCCTATCTTCGCCATGCTCCTGTCGGCACTCATACTGAAGGAACCATTGACCACGAAGAAGGTGGGCGGAGTGTTGCTCGGATTCTCGGGAGCCATCATCCTCATACTGTCGAGTGCCACGGCGGCAAGCGACAAGGTGGGCGACATACGGGGAGACATACTCTGCCTGTGCGCACAGTTGTCATTTGCCCTGTATCTGTCGCTGTTCAATCCCTTGGTGAGGAAATACTCGGTGTTCACGGTGAACAAGTGGATGTTCACCTTCGCCACCTTATATATATTACCATTCACATTCCAGCACGTGGCGGCAATCGACTTCCCCAACGTCCCTCTATCGACATGGCTCGAAACGGCATTTGTGGTATTTATCTGCACATACGTGTGCTACATACTGACGATGAACGCACAGCAGACACTCAGACCGACGGTGGTGAGCGTGTATAACTATGTGCAACCGATGGTGGCAGTGGTGGTGAGCGTGATTACCGGTCTTGGTATCTTCAAACCCGCACATGCCATAGCTGTCATCCTCGTGTTCTTCGGTGTGAGATTCGTCACCAAGAGCAAAAGCCGAAGGGATATGAGGAATGAGGAATTTGGAATTAGGGATTAGGAATTATGAATGAGGAATGTTTAAATAATATTAAATAATTGGTGCTTTTTATACAACTTTGGAGATTATTTTCTAATTTTGCACCCGAAAT
>JBJEAY010000700.1:0-5462 GCA_051869575.1 Prevotella sp.
AATCCAATCCACTTATAATTTAGAATTTATAATTTACAATTTAGAATTTAGTTTTTCGGTTTGCGGATGACTGCATATATCATCGACACGAAACCAAGGAGACAAACCACCGGTGCCACCTTGATACGACGCACACTGAATATGTCGGGATCGTAGGCAGTCTCACTCGAACTGCCGCCGCTCATCAATATAAATCCCAATACAACCACCGCCATACCCACGGCAAGCAGTATGTAGTTAACTTTGTCAAATGCCAAATTCTTCTTATCCATCTTTAATCCTTTAATTCTTTTAAATTACGCGAAGCAACTTTAATTCTTTAATTCTTTAATTCTTTAATTACAAGATTTAGGCGCGCCTAAATCTTGTATATCTCCCCTGCCGTCATTCTCAGAAATCTGTTGACTGAAAAATACGAGCACAATGCCGTTATCACTATACCGAAGATGAATACGGCAGCTCCCGTGATGGCGAGTTCCTTCCATGTGAGGATTGCCACAATTCCCGGTTCGAATGTATATAATCCGTAGGCACATCCCGCCAAGGCCCCACATGCCAACACAGCGGCAATGAGTCCCACGACGATGGTCTGCCTCATAAACGGCCAACGGATGAATCCCCACGACGCTCCCACGAGCTTCATCGTGTGTATTATGAACCGGCGCGAATAGACGCTCAGTCTCACTGTATTATTGATTAATGAGAACGACACGCATGTCAATAGCACCGCCAATGCCAAGAGAATGAGGTTCACCTTACGGAGATTGTCGTTCACCTTGTCCATCAGGTCTTCCTGATATGCCACATCGATCACCTTGGGATTAGCCCGTAGTTCCTTGGCAATCCATTTCATCGAGTCGCGACTCACATAATCCGACTTCAACTGTATCTCCAATGTGGCTACGAAAGGATTGAATCCCAAGAACTCCGAGGGGTCGCTGCCCATAGCCTCACTCTGCTCTTTCTGAGCCTGCGCCTTACTGATATAGTCGATGTTGCGAGAGTAAGGCCTGTGGTAGAGGTCACGACACAACAAATGTGCCTGATTGACAGTTGTATTGTCACCAAGCATCACAGTCACGGTCAGATTCTCCTTGACGTAAGCCGACAGGTTGCGTGCTGTCAATACTGAGAATACCACCATCCCCAAAAGAACCAGCACCAACATGGTGCTTATACATAGAGTTATCACCTGCAGCCCATGTCTGCCTCGTGAGTTTTTTCTTTTTCTACTCATTTAATAAAAGTACATAGTACACCTAATTTCGGCGCAAAGGTACGAAAATAATTAGGAATTAGGAATGAGGAATGAGGAATTTTTCTAAAAAACAACGGGAATTTAGTTTTTTTAACCCTTAAAGGTCATATAATTCCTCATTCCTCATTCCTAATTCCCAATTTCTCATTACCTTTGCACTCAAAAAAAAAAGAGAATAAGATATGAGTACAGTGATTTATCCCTCGCCCATCTTCGGGCCTATCCATAGTCGCCGACTTGGCGTGTCGCTCGGCATCAACCTGCTGCCGCCCGACGGAAAAGTGTGCACCTTTGATTGCATCTATTGTGAATGTGGATTTAATGCCGACCATCGGCCTAAGTCCAAGCTCCCCAGTCATGCCGAGGTTATTGCGGCTCTTGAGAAACGTCTGCAGGATATGAAGGCCAACGGTCCGTCGCCCGACGTTCTAACCTTTGCGGGTAATGGCGAACCTACCTCCCACCCCGAGTTTGCCGCCATCATGCGTGATGTCATCCGTCTGCGCAACGAGTATTTCCCCAATGCGAAGGTGTCGGTGTTGAGCAACTCCACATTCATCCATCGTCCCGAAGTGCGCAACGCCCTCATGACTGTTGACAACAACATCCTGAAACTCGACACCATCGACCCTATATATATAAATAAGGTGGACAGGCCCAATGCCCACTACGACGTGCGACGAATCATCGAGGATATGAAATCATTTAATGGTCATCTCATCATCCAGACAATGTTTATGAAGGGCACATACAACGGCGAGAGCGTTGACAACACCACCGACGAATATGTTCTTCCATGGCTTGAGGCAGTGAGGGAGATTGCCCCGCGCGAGGTGATGGTATATACAATCGACCGCGAGACTCCTGCCCACGGACTCGTAAAAGCCACCCACGAGGAACTCGACTCCATCCGCGATCGCGTCATCTCCATAGGCATTCCCTGCCAGGCTTCGTATTAAAAAACAAGGAAATTCTGACAATATTGACAGAATTTCCTTTTTTATTTCTGTTTTTCCGAATTTGGCAATCGATTTTCCTTAGTTGTCACTGCACATAATGTGGAAATATGTACCTTTGCACCATCAAAATTAGAAACAACCATCTACGTAAAGACCACACAATTCATTTCATATATATCACACATTGTTAATTGCAGCGGCTACAAGGAACCATCCATTTCAGACTCAGTCTGAAGGTTCCTGTATTCCGTAGGCGACATTCCCACTTTATCATGAAAACGACGATAGAATGTACGGGTACTCGAGAATCCGCACAATTCGGCAATGCCATCCACCGTCTCGTCGGTGTCGGCAAGCAGTGTCATGGCACGGCGCAGGCGATAGTGAGTGATAAACTCGTTTGTCGTCTTGCCGTCGGCAAAGTGGGATATAATCCTGTCGATATACTTTCCGTTGGTGGCACATAGCTGAGCCAATGTCTCGCGGTTGCAAGCGGGGTCGGTATAGGGTTTTTCCTGGCCTTCCATCATGTCGAGCAGTTTTGAAAACAACTGCTGGTCGTTGTCCAATCGTTCGCGGGGCATCTGTCTCAGTGTCTGTGCGCTTAGTCTTTCAGCCTGTTCCGTCTCCTTCGCCTGACGTATAAGGGCAATGTTCTTGCGGTTGAGCTTAGTCAGGAAAATGAAATATACGAGAATTGACACCAAGATAATTACGATCAAGGCAATGATGAATTTAGTCTGCAACCTATGTATCTCCATCTCATGTTCTCTGATGGAGATTGTCGGCGAATCGGTATTGACTGTTTCTGCGGGGTTAGCGTTCAAGATGTTTGTGTATTGTATATCATCATGACGCCTGTCATCGCCCTTGCAACAGGCAATGACAAGCGTCACAGATAATATGAATATGTATGGAATAATCCTCTTCATTTGTTAAGTCTGTTGGATATATAAACCATTATGTCGTCTTGGTGATGATACCAAGCTGCGTGCCCTCAAGGAACTTGACGATGGAACGTATTTCCTTCCCGTCGGGCACCTGCTCCTTAATCTGTCGGATGGTATCATGCGTACTGGTCTTGCCGTGGAACACCAGTCGATAGGCATTGGCAATGTGCGTGATGACATTCTCCGCCGTTCCCGACGACTCCAGCAACTTGACGTTCAGTCCGCCGTATGCCACAGGGTTGTGGGTGGCAACGATGAAAGGCGGCACATCCTTGGAGATACGCACACCCGAGGTGATGAGCGAACCTCCGCCCACACGCACTCCGGGGTTGATGACCACCGCCGAGGAGAACATGATACCGTTGGATATCTCGCAGTCGCCCGCCACTTTCGTACCGTATCCGAAGGTGCAGTAGTCACCAATCTTTGTGTCGTGCGACACATGCACACCCTCCATAAAGAAGTTGCGGTTGCCGATGCGAGTCTGTCCGTTCTTGAATGTGGCACGGTTGATCACCACATTCTCGCGGAAGATATTCTCGTCGCCGATTACCAACTCTGTAGCGTCGCCACGATAGTTGAAGTCCTGTGGCTCGGCAGCCAACACAGTGTTCTGATATACCTTGTTGGCACGTCCCATCCTCACGCCGTTCATAATCGAGGCATAGGGATAGATGATGCAGTCGTCACCTATAACGACATCACCCTCGATATAGGCAAATGGATAGACAGTCACGTTCTTTCCAATCTTCGCCTTCGGGTCGATATATGCTTTGTCACTAATATTGCTCATAAGAACTTTAATATTTTAATTCTTTAATTTTTTAATTTCGCGTCGCAGACGCGACTCACTCTCTTCCTCCTCCAAGTGCCGAGTACAGGCTCACCACAGCCTGCATCTTGTTGAAGTCGTCAGTCACCTTGGATATCTGGGCATTGAGCAGGTTGCTCTGAGCTGAGATTACCTCAAGATATGTGGCAGAGCTCGACTTGAAGAGCTCGCGGGTCATATCCACATTCTTGGTGAGCACATCCACGCGCTTGGCGTCGAGCTGCGACATCTCGTCCGAGGAGTTATACTGCACCAAGGCGTTGCTCACCTCGGCACCTGCCGAGAGCACTGCCTGCTGCCATGTGTTGAAAGCCTGCTCCTGCTGATACTTAGCCACCTTCAGTCCTGCCACTAAACGACCGTTTTGGAAGATGGGCTGCACAAGGCTTCCCACTGCCGACAGGAGCCACTTGCCAGGATTGACAATACCGGCGCCACTGTTGTTGGTGAATGCTCCCGTTCCGCTGATGGTGATTTGGGGATAGAAGCTGGAGCGTGCCTTCTGGGTGTTGTAGAAACATGAGGCGAGCGACATCTCGGCATAGTGGACATCAGGACGGTTGGCAAGCAACTGGATGCCCACACCCGTAGAGAACTCAGACGGCAACTGCTGGTCGGCGAGCTTGCCGCGGGCTATTGTCTGAGCCGGCTGTCCGAGAAGGAGAGAGAGAGAATTCTCCACCTCTCTTATCTGACGCTTCATGTCGGCGATATTTGTCAGCACTTCGTAATGACTTGCCTCAGCACTCTGCACACTGGTTTCGTAGGCGCGTCCCAGGTCTTTCTGCAACTTCATGATGCGCCATGTGTCCTGGGTCAGCTCCGACATCGAGTTGAGAATCTCAAGCTGGCGGTCGAGCATTAGCAGTGTGTAGTACGTATTTGCTACGTTGGTAATGAGCTTGGTCTTCACCACGAGCTGATAGTCCTTCATGCCGAGGAGTTGCATCTGTACACTGCGTTTTGCATTGAGCAGATTGCCGAAGAGGTCAAGGCTCCACGATGCCGACACTGGCAGCGAGTAGGTCTTCGTAGCCTTGTTGCCGTCCCACTGGGCGATGGTGCCCTGCGGTGATAATGCCACCGACGGCAGGAATGCCAACTTCGCCATAGTGAGCTGTGCCTCCACCATCTTCACGTTGAGTGCCGTGTTGAGATAGTCGGTATTGTGCGTTAATGCAGTCTCGATGAGTGTCTGCAACTGTGGGTCGGTGAACACCTGACGCCAAGGAAGATTGCCGAACGATGTAGTGTCGGCCACTGCGAGCGTGTCAGTATCCGACTGCACGTCGCGAATGAGTCCTTGGGCGTTGACCTCAGGACGTTCGTATTTGTTGTATATCCCACAGCTCACAAGCATCAATGCCGAGGCTGCAAAGGGAATAATATTCTTAATTTTCATATATATATTGAATAATCATTAATTCAACTTTATTTAACCATTGGTTCGAAAGTAATTTTGA
>JBJEAY010000701.1:0-5459 GCA_051869575.1 Prevotella sp.
GGAGGAACGTCTTCGAGACAGTCTTCCTGTGTTCAAGGAAGTGAAGGAGCGAGCCATCCTCTCCGACTCTCCCGATGCTCCCAACCATATTCTCATTGAAGGCGACAACCTCGAAGCCCTCACTGCTCTCAGCTATACTCATGAGGGTAAGATTGATGTGATATATATCGATCCGCCGTATAATACGGGAAACAAGGATTTTATCTACAACGACTCCTTTGTGGATTCCGAGGATGGCTATCGTCATAGCAAATGGCTCTCCTTTATGAGCAAGAGATTGAAGATTGCAAAAAGATTGCTGTCTGATAAGGGAGTGATATTTATTTCTATTGATGATAATGAGCAGGCACAATTGAAATTGTTGTGCGATGAAGTATTTGGTGGTAATACAAATTTTCTTGGACAGTTAATTTTAAAAACAGCAACAGATAATAATGCTACTCAAATAAACACAGAGCATGAATATATGTTGTGTTATTGTAAGTACCGTTCTTTGCAAAACAATTGGAAAAGAACAGGTTTGGCTGCAAAGTTAATAATAGAGAAACATAAAGATCTATTAGCATTAGGAATGTCTCCTTCGGAAATACAAAAAGAATTGCGCAAATGGATTAAAGATAACAAAAGTAATCTTCCTCAAGTTGCTCATTATAATAATGTTGATGAGAAAGGTGTGTATAGCAGTTCGAGTAACTCATCGAACCCTCATCCAGGAGGATATATGTATGATATTATTCATCCTTTAACAGGATTAGCTTGTCCTAAACCTCGTAATGGTTGGCGATGGCCAAAATATACTTTTGATGAATACGATAAAAAAGGAGAAATAGAATGGGGTAAAGATCATTTTACACAGCCCCATGTAAAGAAACGTGTAGAAACCGCTACTGATTACCTTAGAACTTTAATATATGAAGACAATCGAGGTACAACTATGTCACTTGCAGAAATATTTAATGGGGAAAAAGTATTCGATAATCCTAAACCACAAAAGGTATTGCAAAGAATATTGGATTTTTCAACAGATAAGCAAGATGTAATCCTCGACTTCTTCGCCGGCTCTGGCACAACTCTCCATGCCACTATGCAGCTTAACTCCGAGGATGGCGGTCATCGCCAATGTATTCTTGTGACGAATAACGAGAATAAGATTTGCGAGGAGGTGACTTACGAGAGAAACAAACGAGTGATTAACGGCTATACCACTCCCAAGGGCGAGCAAGTAGAGGGATTGACGAACAACTCCCTCAGATACTACAAAACAGAACTCCTGCCAAGAGAGAAAAGCCCGAGAAACATGAGGGCACTGATGGCTGCCGCTACGGAACTGCTTTGTATCAAGGAAGACCTGTATGAGGAAAGAAAAAGATTCGGAAGATACAGAACTAATCCAAAGACTATCAGATATTTTGAGAAGGGAGACAAGAGGATGTTGATTATCTTCTGCGAGGAACTTGCCGACCAGATTGCCGAGGAAATAAAGACGCTCGACTTCGGAGGAGATAAACTGAAAGTCTATATCTTCTCGCCAGACAGATATGCCTTCGACGACAACTTCTATGAGGTGGAGGACAAGGTGACGCTTGTTGCTCTGCCTGCGGCGATATACGATGCTTACAGGCGTGTGATGCCTAAGAGAATTGACAAACCGCTGTTGGAGGTTGTGGAGGGCGAGAGGCTAACATCCCCAGTGCAACAAACTATTGATTTTGAATAACATAATGACAATAACCAATAAACGTTATGTTGTGTGGTTGCCCGCCGCTGTAGGGTCTTACCTCGTGTAAGACCGCTCGCCGCAGATAATCGGTCTTACACGAGGTAAGACCCTACAAACGACGGATACGACACTTGAAAATATACATAAAATTTTGAATAGCTTATGAAACAACTGAAATATCAAGAGAAGGCAGTGAAGCAGTTGGTGGAAACGACCGTCAATATGCTGAGTCTTAATGGCAACAGAAGGCAAATAGTGCTGAAAGCTCCCACGGGAGCAGGAAAGACGGTGATGGCAAGCGAAATGCTCGCCACTCTCACCGAGGAACTGCAAAGCCGTAGCGACCTGCCATTCCAACAGGTGGCTTTCATATGGATTGCTCCAAACAAACTGCATCAGCAGAGCTACTTCAAGATGAAGAATTTCTTCACAGAGACAAAGTTGCTCAAGGCATTGATGTATGACGAACTCGACCAGTCGGATGGTATCATACATCAAGGTGAGGTGCTATTCGTAAACTGGGAGAGTATCAACAGCAAGAACAACCTGATAGTGAGAGACAACGAGCAAGGCCTTTCGCTATACGACATCGCAAGAAAAACCCGCGAGGAGAATATCCCCATCATCGTGGTAATCGACGAGGAACATCTCTTTTGGACAAAGACCGCCGACAAGTCGAAGGCTGTGCTGGAGAAGATTAACGCAAAGGTGGAGATAAGAATATCTGCAACTCCTAAGACAAAGCCAGAGCAATTGGTGAACATCGACCGACAGGAGGTTATACGCGAGGAGATGATTAAGGAGGGAGTGCTGCTCAATCCCGACGTGACAAGCGGATATGCCGACGACATTGCCCTCAATGAGCATCTTATAAACAAGGCATTGGAGAAACGCCAGCAGATAGCTGATGCCTATATGAAGGAGGGAGTGAACATCAACCCCCTGTTGCTCATACAGTTGCCTAACGACACGAGCGACGCAATGACTGCCGACGACACGAAGATTATGGAGCAGGTGGTGAAGTATCTTGACGTAATGAAAGGCATCAACACAGATAATCATCGTCTTGCAGTATGGCTGTCGAAGGAGAAGACCAATCTCGAAGACATCGAGCGCAATGACAACATCACAGAGGTTTTGCTGTTCAAGCAGGCGATAGCATTGGGATGGGATTGCCCGAGAGCCGCAGTATTGCTGATATTCCGCAAGCTCACAAGCGACACATTCACTGTGCAGACCGTTGGACGAATCCTTCGTATGCCCGAACAGAAGTTCTATCATAATCCATTGCTCAACAAGGGCTATGTATATACCGACATCAGCAAGGACAAGATACAGATTGTGGCTGACGATATGGATTATCTGCACAAGGCTGTGCTGCAAGCCGTAAGGCGCAACAATCTCGACAATGTGCAGTTGGTGAGCTGTTATGAGGTGAGGCGAAGTGCCGACCGCAATCGCCTTGGTCCTGACTTCCGACGTGTGCTTACAAAGACATTCGAGGACTTGTGGCTCTTGACAACAGCACTGCCGATACCATTCCTCTTCGAAGACGATGATGAGGCTCTGGACAGTCAGCAAACAGACTCTGAATCTATAATAGCAAAGAACCGCCAAGCCGCCGAAAGGCTGAGAATTAGGCTCGACGTGAAGAACGTAAACATAGAGATTCCTTCCGACATATTCTTCCAAAACGATGCGAATATCACAATTGAGACAGGCGAAAAGGCAAAGTTCACAAGGACGGCTGGCGAGGTGGACCGAGTGTTCATCGACTGGTGCCGTCAGATGCTCAGTGGATATGAGAAGGCACACAGTACGGGAGTGCTTGCCAACTATCTGCTTGAGGCGATGGAGAACCTCTTCGAACTCTTTGAGACGGAAGCCAAGAAGGTTGTGCTCTATCACGAGAACCGTCCGAAGTTTGCGGATATAGTGTCGAAGGCTCTTGCGAGATATTCAAAGATACTTGAGCAAAGGCAGCAGGAAGCCAAGAAGCGCAGTTTCGAGCAGTATGAATGGGAAGTGCCGGAAGACAGGACATATACAGAGGAAAACCACGTGATAAGGGACAAAGTGGAGGATCATGCCCTCATCCCCTTCGTTGAACTTCGCTCTGCATCTATCCCCGAGCAGGAGTTTGCCGCCTTCCTCGAATCCCATCGCGACTCAATCGACTGGTGGTATAAGAATGGCGACAAGGGTCGCGAACACTATGCCATTGCCTACACCAACAGCCAGGGCGAGAAATCTCTCTTCTATGTGGATTTCGTCATCCGCATGAACAATGGTCAAGTCTTCCTCTTCGACACAAAGACCGAGAACAGCGACCCTGATGCTCCCCAAAAGCACAACGCCCTCCTCGAATACATGCAATCAGAGGAAAACCTCGACAAGCACCTCAAAGGCGGCATCATCGTACACGACAATCACACAGGCAACTGGCTCTACTCCCCAATGCCGATAGAGAACACTTGCGATACGGCAGATTGGGAAGCTTTTTATCCGGATATGTATAAATAAGAAAACAAGTTGAGATATGAAAAAGGGAATAGACGGCACTTTCGTGCAATATGGCATAAAGAAAGAAGATATGCAACTCATCGAGGCTGCATGTATGGCCGAAGGCATAGACAGTGAATGGGTTAAGGAATGTATCTTACGCCCTCTAAATGAAGAAAAGGGCAACAGTAAAAGTCAGCAGTTGGATGAAAAGGACGTTACTAAAGTGCTGAAGCAGGCAATGAAACAAATAAAATGAGATAACTATGCAGATAAATCACATCCACGTAGAGAACTACAAGACATATCTTACGCTTGACCTCGACGTATCAGTAAAGGACGAGGAAAGACCGATAATACTTATTGGTGGCATGAACGGTAGTGGAAAAACCACATTGTTTGATGCCATCTATGGAGCCTTGTATGGCTTGGAAATCAGGGATGAAAGACATTTCAGAGAATTGTTCAATTCCGGAGTGACAGACATCATAGGCAAGCGTATCGTATTGGAGATTGACTTTGAGGGAATGATAGGCTCCAAGACTGCACAATACAAACTAACCCGCACCTATCAGATTGTCAATGCCAAGGCGGTGGAAAATGTCACACTTCACATCGGTGGTACAACATATACATACGGAACGAGAACCGCCCAAAAGGACAAGACAATCAATGAGGAAGCAGTGAAGAAAATCATAAAGGCTAATCTGCCCAAGGAACTGAGCAATTATTTCCTTTTTGATGCGATGAAGACAAGTGAGCTTGTTAAGGATGAACAGATAAACCAACTGATTAGGGATAACATCAAGTCGGTGATGGGATTCAACAAGTATAGTCTATTGGTGGATGTGGCAAGCAGGATGCTCGACGAAATGAAGGCAGGACGACTGGAGAATGAAAACCTGAAAAAGGAATTTCAGGAACTGCAGGAGAGAAAAAGAAACATAGAGGGTGAATTGTCTTCGTTAAGAAACAGTTATGATGAGGCTTTGGGATATGCCAATAATAACAGGGAGCAATACAATATGCTCAAAGAAGGCAGAAACAAGAACGATGTCACGAAAGACCAAATAAGCAGGACGGAGGCAAGGATAAACGAAATAAGGAAGTCGGAGCTGACATTCAGACAGAATGCCGACGAACTGACAAAACAACTGGAAACGGATATATTCGTGCAGAAACTTGCAGGCTCAATAAAGAATGAGGTTGAGCAGATACTCAACCACAAGATGAGTCT
>JBJEAY010000702.1:0-5455 GCA_051869575.1 Prevotella sp.
ACTTGTTGGAATGTTACATTCGGTAAATTTTTGCAATTTTAGCTTATTTTATAAGACGAATATATATGGATTTGTTACATTTTAGCCAAAAGGTGAAACTATTTTAGCATAAAGGTGGATATTTTTAAAAAAATGTTTGGTAGCTACAAAAAAAGTATGTATCTTTGCACGCGTAATAACTATCATAAAGACAATGAGAAAAACTCTGCTAACTATACTAACATTATTGATTGTGTCTGTGGCAAAAGCACAGATCGGTAAGCTGTTCAATACTGACAAGAGGCTATCGAGCAGTTTTGTGGGTGACATATACCAAGACCACGACGGCTTTATCTGGATTTCAACACGCAACGGGCTCAACCGCTACGACGGCTACAACTTCAAGGTGTTCAAGAAGGGGCAGCCGGGATGTGACGGTATGATGTCCAACTATATCAATACCGTAAGGCAAAGCCGAAACAAAATTTTATATATAGGTACGCAAAGAGGAGTGCAGACCTACAGCAATGACAGATTTCAGAACGTAAAGCTCTTCGACTCTGCCGGAGAGTCGGTCATCTCGTTTGTCAGCAGCATTGCCGAGAGAAAGGACGGCACCATAATGATAGCTACATCGGGCAACGGACTTTTCGCTATGACTGGAAAGAACGAGGCCCATACCTTTGAACCACTCAAGGACATAATCGGAATAAGGAGAGTGTTTGAATCAAGCGACCAAACCCTTTGGCTACTTACCGAGGACAAGGGAGTGGTGACACTGAAAGACAAGACAAGACGCTCATATTTCGACAGCGAGGAAATGAAGATGACCTCAATGGCTATCTGCGAGGACAAAAGGGGGAACATCTATATCGGAACTTATTCATACGGACTATTCGTAAAGGGCAAGGGCGAAAGTACATTCAGACACATTGACAATACTGAGTCAATGCGCATACAAGCCCTCTACGTATGCCGAAACGGAAAGGTGCTGATAGGACTTGACGGACATGGAGTGGCGATACTAAACCCCAAGAACATGCAGATAACATGGAATCCATTCTATAGTCATGAAGTAAACCTGTATCATGCCAAGGTAAACTCCATTGTGGAGGACAACTCTGGCAACATCTGGTTTGGTATGCTACAGAAAGGGGTATTCGTGCAACCGGAACAACCTATGGGATTCGGATATACAGGTTTCAAAATGGGAAACAGGAACCTCATTGGCGACTGCTGCGTCACCAGTGTACTTATCGACAGTAGGGGGCGCTCATGGGTGGGCACCGACAAGGATGGAGTGTATGTGCTCGACGTTAATCACAACCTGATTACACACATCACCAACATGCCAAGCACCATTATCGCCCTTGCCGAGGACAAGCAAGGAAGAATATGGGCGGGAGCATACGTACACGGACTGGGATATATCGACCCTAATACCTATATATATAATAAGGTGGAACTGGCAGGCGAGAAACGACTTAACGTATTCGACATTAAATCCGACTCACGAGGCAACCTGTGGATTGCCACCATGGGACACGGATTGATAAAATACACCCAAGAAAGCAATGACACAAGGGTGTATAAGGCAAGTGCTGAAGCTGCTGGCAACAGTAAGAAAAATGCTCTCGTAAACGGATACATCAACCAGTTGGCATTGTCGAAAGACCAACAGAGACTATATGTGGCAACAACTATGGGACTTTGCTGCTTAGACATCACTCGTGACTCGTGGGTAATTCCCTTCGGGAAAAATGTGCTTGAATACGGAAAGAACATACGCTCGGTGGCTGAAACGAACGGTATTTACCTGTGGTATGGCACAGACGACGGACTAATGAGACGTACTTTGGCTAATGGAACAACAAAGGTGGTGACTGAGAACGACGGACTTCCCGACATTGGTATTGCATCAATAGTGAAGGACACTGACAATAACATGTGGATTGGAACCGACCACGGACTTTGCCTGATGGACGAAAAGACGGGAAGAGTGAAATATTGCTTCTACGTGGATGACGGACTGCAGAGCAACGAGTTCAGCGACAGGGCAGCCTCCCTCGGAGACGATGGCTCACTGCTGTTGGGTGGTGTTGGAGGAATAACTTGGTTTAAGCCACGCGACATCAAAACGGCTAAATGGCAGGCTAAGGTGCATCTCACCAACCTTATTGTGAACGGATTGCCAATATCAACCAATTCTACGTCAGGTTCATACACCGTGACCGACAAACCGGTGATGATGAGCGACAAGTTTGAACTGGCACCCAACGAGAACACATTCTCCATACAGTTGTCAACTCTCACATACGACGCACCAGAGCATATCTCCTACTCATATAGCATCAACAACGAGGAATGGACTACACTGCCTACGGGCCAAAACGAAATCAACTTCAGTCACTTGCCGCCGGGAATGTATAAGTTCCGCATCAAGGCCGAAAAGAACGATATGGAATCGGCTATCAAGGAATTTAGCATTAAGATACACTCTCCTTGGTATCGTTCCTATTTTGCATATCTGCTATACATAGCCTTGGTGGTGTACGGAATTTATCTGTATGTGCAATACCGCAAGCGCAAGGAACAGGACAGACTGAAACTGCAGGAACACATACATGCCGAGGAAATGAACGAGGCAAAGATCAAGTTCTTCATGAACATCAGTCACGAGATACGCACCCCTATGACGCTCATCATGGCTCCGCTGATGTCGCTGCTGAAAGAGGACAACGACCCGCAACGCAATAGTGCATACATGACTATTAAGCGTAATGCCGAGCGTATTGTTCACCTCATCAGTCAGATTATGGACTTGAGGAAGATCGAAAAGGGAATGATGAAGCTGAAAATGCGCGAAACCGACCTTATCGGTTTTGTGGATGACATCTGCAATATGTTCGAATATCAGGCTAAGGCCAAGAAAATCCTATTCAGGTTTATCCATGAGGATGAACATCTGCCTGTATGGATTGACCTTACCAACTTCGACAAAGTGGTTGTCAATCTGTTGTCGAATGCCTTCAAATACACGCCCACCGACGGAAAGGTGGAAATCACCGTAAGTCACGACGACAAAAACGTGAAAATCGAAGTGCGCGACACGGGCGAGGGCATACCAAAGGACAAGATAAACAAAATTTTCGAGCGTTTCTACCAAAGCGAGACTTACACCAACAACCGCCATCTGGGCACTGGTATCGGTCTCGACCTCACCAACTCGCTCGTATTGCTACACCACGGTTCTATCACTGCCAAGAACAATGAAGACGGACAGGGTGCTACGTTCACAGTGGAAATACCATTGGGAAGAAACCACCTCACTGCCGAAGAGATTGCCAATGTGAACGAAACAAAGGAAGAGGAACCCAAAAAGGTGGAGGATATACTGAAGGAATCCTACGATTTTGAAAAGGAAGAGCAAGAGTTAAGTGATAATAACGCTATGCAGAATGTACAGAAGAGATCAAAGCCTCTGCTCACCATCGTGGAGGACGATGTGGAAATAAAACAGTATCTTGTACAAGAGCTGAAATCGTCATTCAGCATAACGACATACGAAAATGGTCAGGACGCTCTCATGGGCATTCTTAAGGATATGCCTGACATCGTGCTCAGCGACATCATGATGCCTATTATGGACGGTACAACACTGTGCGCCAAACTGAAAAATAACATACGCACCAATTTGATTCCAATAGTGCTGCTGACGGCAAAATCGAGCGACGAGGATAAGTTGGAAGGACTGGAAACAGGTGCTGACGCATATATCGTCAAACCATTCAATCTCGATATCCTGAAACGCACCCTGCTTAATCTCGTGGCATCGAGAAACATGATGCGCAACAAGATGGAGGGTAAGGAAACACAGGAAAAGAACGTGGAAAACCTCGAGATACAGACTGCCGACGACAAACTGATGGAGAAGGTGATGAAAGTGATCAACGCCAACATAAACAATGCCGACCTGAGCATCGACTACATCGCCAAGGAGGTGGGACTGAGTCGTGTGCACTTCTATCGCAAGATGAAGATACTTACCAACCAGTCGCCACACAACTTCCTGCGCAACATTAGAATGAAGCAGGCGGCACGACTCTTTGACGACGGGCATCAGAACGTGAACGACGTGATGTATGCCGTGGGATACAACAATGCCAGCTCATTCTCTGTTGCCTTCAAGGCCGTATATGGCATGGCTCCGAGGGAGTATATAAAAATTAGGAATGAGGAATGAGGAATTTTATTTAATTAGGAATGAGGAATGAGGAATGAGGAATTAAATGTTTATGCGCAGCCAATTCCTAATTCCTAATCCCTAATTCCTAATTAATTTAACGTAGCAGCGGCGGCGCTTATGGTTCTCCGGCTTCAGCGGTCCCCATTGGCTCTGCACATTGTCGTTGGACTCCATCTCAACCTGACTCTCGCCCCACTTGTATCCGTACTTCTGATACCATGGAATGAGGTCGGCAAACATCAGGGCATTGGCACCCTTGGCACGGTATTCGGGGAGAATACCCATAAGAAGAAGATCAACACCCTCGGTCTTCTGATATTTCAAGGCACGAAGCACATGCCACCAACCGAATGGGAAGAGACGACCATTGCGGCACTTCTGGAATGCACGCGAGAGCGAAGGAATCGTTATTCCAACACCTACCACCTTCTTGTCGGCATTCCAATCCTCCACCAAGGTAATGAGATTAAGGTCGGCCATTGGCAGATACATCTTCACGTAGTGGTCGATCTGCTTCTGCGAGAGTTCGGAATATCCGTAAAGGTCCTTAAATGTGTCGTTGATAATAGAAAAGACTTTCTGGCCATATCCTTGCTTGAAGACTTCGTCGCGAGTAAGTTTCTTGACGTGCAGGTTATATCGCTTCTCTATCATCTGCGCTATCTTGGTGTATTTCTCGGGCACTTCTTCTGGCACATACATCTTATACTCCACATAGTCGTTGTCCTTCTCCCAACCGCCAAGCTGCTCCATGTGCTGGGGATAATAGGGATAGTTGTATATCGTTGCTTGTGTGCCAAGTTGGTCGAATCCCCATGTGAGCATTCCCTCGGGATCCATATCCGTGAATCCAAGCGGACCCACGATTTCCTTCATTCCATGCTCCCTACCCCACTCCTCAACAGCTGAAAGGAGAGCGCGAGACACTTCGATATCATCAATAAAGTCAATCCATCCGAAACGCACACGACTCTGCTCCCAACGCTTGTTGGCTTTCTCATTGATTATTGCTGCAACACGACCAACCACCTTACCGTCTTTATAGGCAAGGAAATACTGGGCTTTGCAGAACTCAAAAGCGGGATTCTTATCCTCAGACAATGTGTTAATCTCATCGCTGTGCAGATTGGGCACATCGTACTCATTGCCGCGATAAAGGTCATAATGGAACTGTATGAACGCCTCTAACTGGCGCTTGTCACCGACCTTCAC
This sequence comes from Prevotella sp., assembly GCA_051869575.1. GTDB lineage: Bacteria > Bacteroidota > Bacteroidia > Bacteroidales > Bacteroidaceae > Prevotella. Next base: position 5,438 of record JBJEAY010000702.1, read on the forward strand.
GATTTTTACTTCTGACAT
>JBJEAY010000703.1:0-5434 GCA_051869575.1 Prevotella sp.
CTTGGCATTGTCGCGCACGAAATCAATCAGCCTTCGACCGCCACGGGGAATACATACATCAATATATCCCACTGCATTGAGCATTTCGGCTGTAGCCTCGTGTGTGGCCTCCAAGAGGTTGACGACATCGGGATTGATGCCGTTTTTCTCCAATATCTCATGAATAATCTCAACCTCGGCTCGATTACTGCAGTCGGCATCCTTGCCGCCTTTGAGTACGCAGGCGTTTCCGCTCTTGAAACAAAGCGAGAAGACATCGAAGGTGACATTCGGACGAGCTTCATAGATCATACCAATGACACCAAACGGCACGCTCACTCGTTTGAGTCTCAGACCGTTGGGGAGTGTTGTTTCCTTGAGTATGCGACCCAATGGCGATGGCAACTTGCTCACGTTGCGCATGTCGGAGGCAATGTCTTCGAGACGCTTGTCGGTGAGCTGCAGACGGTCGTAGAGTGGATTCTTCGGGTCCATCTTCGCCAAGTCCTCGGCGTTTGCCTTCAGGATGCGCTCTTTATTGGCGATGATGGCGTCAGCCACAGCAAGGAGAACCTCGTTGCGCTTGGCATCGGGGATTGTAGCCAATAGGCGGCTGGCGGCTTTTGTTTTCTTTAGTGCTTCTTTCATTTTTTATCTTTCACTTCAAATTCAGTATGCGGAGTGCTATCCTTTCTGTTGATAAGGTCGATGAGGATATTCTCTCTCTTGCCATTGGCAATGATCACCTTGATGCCCGACTGCTGCACACGGGTGGCAGTGGTGTATTTGGAATGCATACCGCCTCTGCCGAATGCGCTCTTCTCCGTCTGGATATATTCGCTGAGGTCGCGACCAGGGGCAACAACGGGAATAATCTTCGACTGAGGGTCGTCGGGATGACCAGTGAAGATACCATCGATATTGCTCAACAGGATGAGCATATCAGCTTTCATCATCTGGGCAATAAGTCCGCTGAGTTCGTCATTATCAGTGAACATAAGTTCGGTGACGCTAACGGTGTCGTTCTCATTGACGATAGGTATTACTCCGTTCTCAAGCATTACGGTCATACAAGCCTTCTGGTTGTCATACTGCTCACCAGGATTGAAGTTCTCCTTCATCGTCAGAATCTGTCCGATATGCAGATGGTGCTCACGGAAGAGATCATAATACAGACCGATGAGCTTCACCTGACCGAGAGCCGAGAACAACTGTCGTTGTTCCACGGTGTCGAGATCGTGATTCACCTTCAGTTCACGTCGGCCGCAAGCCACAGCTCCTGATGACACGAGAATCACCTCATGCCCTTGGCTTTTCAGCCATGCAATCTGGTCGATGATAGCCGACATACGCGTGATGTCGAGATGACCGTCAGTACGAGTGAGCACATTACTGCCCACCTTAATTACAATTTTCATTTCTTGTTATCCTTTTCTCTAATCTCCACTCGTCTGATCTTGCCGCTGATGGTCTTGGGCAACTCGTCAACAAACTCGATGATTCGTGGATACTTATATGGGGCAGTCACGTGCTTCACGTGATTCTGCAATTCCTTAATCAGGTCTTCGCCTGCCTTTGCCTTCCAGTCCTTGTGGAGAACGACGGTGGCCTTCACCACCATTCCGCGGATTTCATCGGGCACACCGGTGATGGCGCACTCCACTACGGCGGGATGAGTCATAAGCGCACTTTCCACCTCAAACGGACCGATGCGATAACCGCTCGACTTGATGACATCGTCGATACGGCCCTCAAACCAATAGTAGCCGTCCTCGTCGCGCCATGCCACATCGCCCGTGTGATATACGTCATCGTGCCATACGCTATGCGACAGTTCCTCGTCGCGATAGTATTCCTTAAATAGTCCCACAGGCTTTCCATTGCTTGTCCTTACGACAATCTCACCCTTCTCTCCGTCCTCACAAGGAGTGCCGTCGGGCTTGATGAGGTCGATGTCGTATTGAGGATTGGGTAATCCCATCGATCCTGGCTTCGGCTTTGTCCAAGGCATTGTGCCGAGAGTCATTGTGGTCTCCGTCTGTCCAAATCCCTCCATAAGCGAGATGCCTGTGAGTTCCTTGAACTTGTCGAAGACGGCGGGATTGAGAGCCTCACCTGCTGTACAGCAATAACGCAACGACGAGAGGTCGTAATTGGAGAAGTCCTCATGGATGAGGAAGCGATATACCGTAGGAGGCGCACAGAAGGAGGTGATGCGGTATTTCTCAATCTGGCGCAATATCTTGTCGGCAGTGAATTTCTCATGGTCGAATACGAATACGGCAGCTCCGGCAAACCACTGTCCGTACATCTTTCCCCATACAGCCTTTCCCCATCCGGTGTCGGCAACGGTGAGATGTATGCTGTCCTCGCTGAGGTTGTGCCAATAGACACCAGTGGTGAGATGTCCCATGGCATAGAGGAAGTCGTGAGCCACCATCTTCGGTTCGCCACTCGTTCCGCTGGTGAAGTACATCAGCATTGTGTCGTCGTTGTCGTTCTTTTCCGAAGGACGCACGAAGGCAGGGGCGTCGTTCCACTCCTTGTGCCAATCGTGGAAACCATCGGCTTGCTTGGGACCTATGCTCACAAGAATCTCGAGCGTGGGGCTATCGGCCTTAGAGCCTGCCACCTGCTCCATAATATATTCCTCGCCGGCACAGATGATGGCCTTCACGCTGGCTCGGTTGTTGCGATACACGATGTCGTGAGTGGTGAGCATGTGGGTTGCGGGTATTGCAACTGCACCAATCTTGTGCAATGCAAGCATCGACAACCAAAACTCATAGCGACGCTTGAGTATCAGCATCACCATGTCGCCACGGCCTATGCCCAACTGCTGGAAATAAGCAGCGGCACGATTGCTCTGCTCCTTGATATCCTTGAATGAGAAGCGGATGCACTCACCCTCGTCGTTTGTCCATAGCAATGCGAGCTTCTCAGGCTTTTGCTCCGCCCACTGGTCCATAACGTCATAGGCGAAGTTGAAATGCTCAGGAATGATGAACTCGAGATTCTTCTCGTAGTCTTCCTGAGATATGAATGTGGTCTGTTTTAGGAATCTTTCAATCATGGTTTGTTCGGTGTTAGAAGATGATAGCAAGGAATTTCACGGGAGCATTGTCGAGAGCACGCATGCAGTGGGGCTGTGTGGCATCAAAGTAGATGCTGTCACCCGGATTGAGCACAAGAGTCTTCTTGCCGATGGTCAGTTCGAGACGACCCTCGGTGACGAAGTTGAACTCCTGTCCCTGATGGGAGTTGGCATGCAGAGGATGCTCCTCGGGCTTAGGCTCGACAGTCACCATAAAGGGGTCGGCAGTACGTCCGCGGAATCCGCTGGCAAGACTCTGATACTTATACTCCTTTCGTCGCTCCACACTCATGCCCTGGCCCTTGCGGGTGAGGAAATAATGACTCATGTGAGGCTCCTCGCCGAAGAGAAGTACATCGAGGGCAATGTCGTATTTCTTTGAAATCTTCTGCAAGTTGCTGATAGACAGCTCACCGTCTCCCGCTTCCATTCTCAGGTATGTGTCGATGTCTAAATCGCACAATTGCGCAACGTCCTCGGCGGGAATGTCGAGTACGTCGCGCAGTCCACGGAGTCTTTCTCCGATTTGTTTTATTGCATCATGCATAATATTATATTGTTATTTGGATGATAATCCTGCCTTCAACCCCCTGATGACAGCACTGGTGAATCCAGCGTGCTCCATTTCGTTGAGACCACGGATTGTGACTCCACCAGGGGTTGTCACTTGGTCAATCATTGCCTCGGGATGCTTGCCCGTGGCCTGTAGCAGTTCTACAGCTCCCTTCACCGTCTGCAATACTATGGCCTTGGCATCATCAGCCTTGAATCCGATTTCCACTCCGCCCTCGGATGCCGCACGCACATAGCGCATGGCATAGGCAATGCCACAAGAGGCGAGGGTAGTGCCGGCGGCGAGATGCTTCTCATCGGTGATAATCACCTCCCCCATACTGCCATACATCTCCTTGATGAGCTGGGTGTTCTCGGTGGAGGCATTAGCTGGAACGATGAATGTCATCGAACTCAGAAGAGCGATGGCTATGTTGGGGATGACGAGGAAGAATGGAATCATCTCCTCTCCATCCTTGTGAAGCCACTCCTTTATCTGCTCTGAGGTCACTCCGGCTGCCACTACCACAAGAATCTGCTTCTTGTAGTTGAGTGACTGCTTGATGCCTTCGAGTACGGGTTTTACAAGCCATGGCTTAACCACCACGTTGACGATGTCCGACGATTCGGCGGCTATGTTGTTGTCAGTAGTGATACTGGCACCTGTTTCTGCAAACTGGTCGATCACCTTCTGCGAGGGGTCGGCGATTGTGATGTCGGAGTTCTTTGCGAAATCTCCCTTAAGCAGTCCTTGGGCTATTGCTCCGCCCATGGCTCCTGCACCGATAACTGAAACTTTCATAATGTTGATAAAATGTGTTTGAGTTTTTCTATGAATGTGTCTGCCATCTCCTTGGTGAAGCAGAGTGGCGGTAGCAGTCGCAGGATGTTTGTTGATGCACATCCTGTGAAGATGTGGTCGTCGAAGAGCAGTCGCGAGCGCACGTCCTTGTGGGGGATGTCGAGTTCGATGCCTATCATGAGTCCACGTCCACGAATGTCGGTGATGTGCTTTTCTGTCTGCTGCAGTTCCTTGAGTTTGTCAAGAAGATAGTCACCCACCTCACGGGCGTTATCCACGAGATTCTCCTCTTCCATCACGTCGATGACGGCAAGTGCGGATGTGCAAGCGAGATGGTTGCCGCCGAAGGTTGTGCCCAACTGTCCGTATTCGGGTTTGAATTCGGGAGAGATGAGCACTGCTCCCATGGGGAATCCGTTGCCGATGCCCTTGGCGCAAGTGATGATGTCGGGACGGATGTCGAGCCACTGGTGGGCAAAGAACTTTCCGCTACGGCCATATCCGCATTGTATCTCGTCGCAGATGAGAACTGCTCCATATTTCTTGCAAAGCTCATGCAATGCCTGCGCAAACTCGGGAGTGGCAAGACGTATGCCGCCCACACCCTGTATGCACTCGATGATACATGCACACACGTCGCCCTTGGCCAATTCCGTCTCCCATGCCTCGATGTCGTTGAGCGGGAGATAGGTGGTATGTCCGTTGGCATTGATGGGAGCGATGATCTTGGGATTGTTGGTCACCTCCACCGCCAATGACGTGCGTCCGTGGAATGCCTTTTCGGCTGACAGCACACGGGTGCGACCGGTCTTGAAGGATGCCAACTTCAGTGCGTTCTCGTTAGCCTCCGCACCACTGTTGATGAGGAAGAGCTGGTAGTCGTCATAACCGCTGATCTTTCCGATACGCTCTGCCAATTGTTGTTGCAAGGTGTTGATGACCGAGTTGGAGTAGAATCCCAACTTGTTCAACTGTGCGGTCATCATCTCCACATAGTGGGGATGGCA
>JBJEAY010000704.1:0-5407 GCA_051869575.1 Prevotella sp.
ATGAGTAAAGAAGCAAAACCAATTTTGAAGACGGTTAACACAGATGATGTTAACCTCGTTTCCAAGACAGGATTGGGATGTGGTGTTGACATCACAGGAGTACTTGGAACCAACGAGTCTGTCAAGACACAGATTCTCGACTATGACCAGCTTGTCAAGAGTGCTCTCGTTGAGATTGATGATGCAGAAATGTACTACGATGTGGATCGTTCTGGCAAAGACTATTCATCAATGACAAATGCCATCAACAACTGTTTGGCTGGCAAGATCTCCCTTGGAGTGAAAGGATTGTCATTCGGATGCAACCTCAGTAGGTCGTTCAGCAAAACCAACAAGCAGGTTGACATCTACGAGTATGCCGAAAAGATTATCATTCGCAAGATGTATGCATTGAACATCAAGCCTCATGTACAATCTTCACTCCGTGATTATATTCCGACAGCAACGTGGAATGAGATCAATGCTACAGACAATGCCAATCCTTCATCTGAGGCTCGTCTGAACCGAGCAAGCATCATTGAGCTCTACAAGAAGTACGGAACCCATGTGACCACCAAGACATTCTACGGCTGCATGTATGAATACATCATGCGTCGCGAACAGAATGACTGGGAGACCTCTATTGAGAAGCTCCTCAAGATGGACACAAGCGGCAAAGTGCCAATTCCTGATACGCCTGCTTCTGTAGATGCATCGAAGAATGTCAGTTTCTCTGATAAAGACGAGGAGTGCCGCAACAATTCAAATGTCGAGACTGTCGAGCACAGATATGGCGGCGATACCTCTATCAGGGATGTGAATGCCTGGATGAACAGCTGTGTGAAGGGTGAGAAGAACAACTGCGCTCTTCTTGGTTATTCCCTTGGAGTAGATAGTGCAACTGATAGCGGTCTTATTCCCCTTTATGACCTGCTTGATTCTTCTGATCCACGCCGTCAGGCAATGATTGATGCCCTTCAAGAGTATATGGACACCTACGGCATGAAAGCAGAACAGAGGAATATGGTCATCGTGGATGCCATTGCCATGCATATCACTTCAGGCAGTGCAAAAGACTACATGTATGCAGAAGACATCAATGGCATTCGTCGCAAATTCTTCCGTCTCGACGAGAATATGTATGACCATGTGAAGGGCGCGACAAAGGGTAGCATGTACTTCTACTATGCTCTAGGTCATCTCACAGACAATGCCGTTGTCGGTATGAAGTTCTGCGGCAAAGGTGATGCTGACGGTGACTGGAAGCTGAGAGGCTGCAACTCAAACGAAGGCGTTACAGGCTGTCTGAAAGACAGGTATCTTGCCATCAAGATGCGCAATTGGAACAGCTATCCTGATAAGGACTTGTATGTCACTGGCTTCGGCTTAAAGGTTAAGGATAAAGTCAAGGCCATTTCAAAGGGCACAGAAGTCGGGTTTAATTGGACTTGCGAGAAGGATGGAGAAGATTGGTATAGCAGCGGTCTGATTCATGACGACGTGAAGTGTCTGTACACAAAGAACAAGCTGAACAACTTCTGAAACGTGCACGGTCATAATTAGTCTTGCAATCGGGGTCACATCTTTGTAGCCCCAATTGCTTGTTCTTTAATTGCTGCTGTACTACCGTCGCGGACTCGGCTTCTTCTTTTCTCCCCACGGCAAATCCGACTTTGATCCACCGCTGCCAGTCCCCACATGAGCCTGTGCAGGACCGCCGCTTGCCAGCATGAAGGCAGCCCCGAGCAGCTGGGCTTGCGCTCCGCTCACCTGCTCCTGAGGCTCAAAGACGGCATTGACAAACTCCTCGTCCGTGAGTTCCCCACGAAGATGCTTCTGGGCGGCATCGTCTGGGACACTGAATTTTTTAGCCTCAAAACGCTCTTCCCCGACCTTGGTCCAGATATGAAGGGAGGGATTGAGATAGTTCGGCACGAAGATATGCTCGAGCTCCGCACCCGATGACAATCGGTAACGCTGCGGGTGCGCCAACCTGTCGAGATGCGCTATCTGATTGTCCTTCTCCTCTATGACCTTATGAAGACGGTCGATTTCCGCTTGCTGCCTGCCGATGGTTACTTCAAGCCTTTTCTGCCTTTCGGACGATTGACCCGACAGAGAGCGGTATTCCTGTTCCATTGCTTTCATCTTTTCTTTCTGTACGGCCAACTGCTGTATCAAGGCGGCATTCTCCTTCTCCATTTCCGCATACCTGCCCTTGCCGAACAATCTTGCCGCACCTGAGATGATGGCATTGCCGTTCTCCCTGTTCGCCCTGTCATGCTTGCGTGCAATCTCCTCGTCCAGGTCTTCGCTGATTCTCTCGCGCACTTGGTTCTCGTGGTCAAGATGCTTCTTCCTGCTTGCGGCCTCCTCCACCTCACGCTTCTGTTTGGCGATAATGAAGTCCGTGCGTTCCAGATGCAGCCTGCCTGTCTCCTCCTTCCTTGTGCCACGTTCCATGTCCAGACATTCTGCCACCATGTCCTGCATCAGGCTCGTGTCCTCCCTGCCGAGCTTGCACGACTTGCCCGTCTCGTGGTTCATCCAGTCCCACACGATATGGGCGTGGCAGTTGGGCTTCCATGTGGAGCCGTCACCCGGGATGCCGTAATGCCCCTCGTCAAGATGTATGAAGATCTGCAGGGCTGTGATTCCCCATCGCTCATGGCATCGGTCGCAATACTGGCGGAGTTGGTCAACGGTAGTGTCGGCCTTGCAGACCACCACGCTCTCGCGAAGCGGTGAGCTTCCGCTGACGGTTCTTGTCTTTCCGGTCTTCTTGTCGGTGACTGTCCGCTCCCTTGTCTGCATCGCCCTTCCTGTTTTCTCCTTCACCATCCTGGCGATGTCTTTATAATAGGCGGTCAAGTCCCTGCCCTCCATGAGCGGTGACACCCATGAGGAGTTCTGTGGCGTGAGGTCAGTCCTTATGTAGAACTTCTCCTTGCCGATGTGTTTCAGATATTCTGGAGTGCGCCTGTTGTGCGCCTCGCTGCTGCCTATGTTGCAAGGCTTGATATGGTCAGATGTCTGTGCCATTTTCTTTTTCTTGTATTATGATGTATATGGTATGACAGTACGAGGGTTCTTAGGGCAGTGCCCTAAGTGGGTCATTAGGGCGAAGCCTTAATCCCCTCGGGAGAGCCCACAACTACGAAAGCGGAGCGTGTAGTTATAGTGGGCTATATGAGCGGCAAGCCTTAAAACCGGCAAGCCGGGCTTCATCCGTCATCCACGACTGGAACAAGGCCGAAGGTATCTATCAGGGTCTGCAAGGCTGGATAGCGCCTCACCATCTCCTGAAGCATCCTTTCTGCTGCGGCGAGCGGTGTGTCCTCAGCTCTGCGTCTGTCATCTTTCCACTGGCGGAGCAGAAGGTCTGCGATGTCAACCTTGGCTGTGCGGTCTTCTTCCGTTGCGTTCCTTTCAAGGAAATCCGATACCGTGACGCTTCGGCAGAAGGTGAACGACCTTGTCCTTTCCGTCCATTCATGGTATCCGTCCACATCGGGGAAGAAGATGACAGTCCTGCCTGCAAGCACTCTCATCTTGTCTGGTGACAGTTGGCTCTTTCCTCCAGTGGCGAGCCACACGCAGTCGGGATATTGGATGGCGCAGATGACGGCTGTCTTCTCTGATTCCACCACCGCAACCACCTTTCTCTGATTTGCCGCCAGTGACAGCAGGTGCTCGCCGAACAGGCACTGTGCAAGTGTCCAATCCTCGCCGATTGCAGACTGTCTCTTCAGAAGGCTGTGTACCCAGCTGACGCCCTTGTCCCTGATGCGGTGACCGTCCTCACGGTTGTACTGTATGATCTTGCCCGTGCGCACCCGTCCCTCTGCATCTATCTGCCAGAAGATGGTGCTTCCGTCTCTGGTCGCTCCGATGCGGTAGTTGTTGAGCACCCGGCTCACGTTCTCGGCGTTGTCGCCTTGCAGCGAAAGGAGAAACTGTATCAGGTGGCTGTCATCGCTGCGTGAGCGCACGACATACTCATCAGGTATCGTGCCAAAGGATATGCCACTCGGCTTGCCGGATGCCACGGGCCTTTCCTTTTTGAAGGAACGTGGACAATATTCCTTTGTACATTTCAGTTCCGGATGGTTGCTGAAATATTCCTTCGGCGGATAATGGTAGCCGCATCCGCTCTCATGGTCGCACCTGCCCACGGTCTTGTCAAGCGGCCGGTTGTTCTCGTCCACATAATACGTGAAGCAATGTCTGCCTCCGCATTTCGGGCAAGTATGCCTGTCGTTCATAGTCCTGTATCTCTGCAATTCGTATTTCATGATCTGTTATTTTTGCTGTTTGGCTTGGCTGTGTGTCCCACTGTCCCACTTCCATGTCCCGGTACGGGAAGGACGTCAGGGACGCTTGGGACACATGGGACAGGGTGGGACACTCTGGGACATTCGGCAAGAGGCAAGTATAAACCTGTGTCCCGTCCCACCCTGTCCCATGTGTCCCAAGCGTACCACAGTCCCATAGGGCAAAGGGTGGGACACCGGGACAGACGGGTGATGCTGTCATGACTTGCAGTACCTCTCAGCCGTGGTCTTTGAGATGGCGAGCTGCCTGCCTATCTCACGGTATGAGATGCCTTGGGAGTGTAGTGCCCTGGCTTCATCCTTCAGCTTGCCTTTTTCCTCCTCGGTTATTTCCTTGAGGTGAGTGGATTCCGTGGCGTAGCCCACAGTCACGAACTGCAAGAAATCGTCCTCCTTCTCTATTGAGCACACGACCACATTGTCTGCGCCGTGCTCGAAGCATCCATAGCGCACCTTCAGTTGCTTGATGTACCTGAGGTTTCCGTCCTTGGCAGACTTTCCTATGGCGAAGACGCTGTCGAAGAAGTTGTAGAGCTTCTTGCTTCCTGCAAGGTCGTTCTGCGTGATAGGCATGTTGAGCTGACGTTTAGGGGTATGCGCGAGTATCAGCATAGAGAGGCTGTACCTGCGTTTCAGCTCCATCAGCCTTGACATCAGCCGTCCCGCATCCTCGCCTTTCTCCGATGTCATGCACAGGTATGAGAGGTTGTCGATGATCAGGATCCTGCAATCCGCTTTCAGTGAAAGCTGCTCTATCTCCATGATAAGCGCATCTTCAAAGCTGCCGTCAGGATAGTCGCAGTCCCTGGCTATCTCCACACGGTAAAGGTCGGGAGGGAACTCATGGTACTTGCCTGTTTCCTGATTGGTGTAGCGTAGCTGGAACTGCTTGTCGGACAGTTCGAAGTCAAAATAGAGGACTTTCCTGGTCTTGGCTATGTTGCTCGCTATCTGTACGGCATAGATGGACTTGCCGAGATTGCTGTCAGCAAACAGGCAGCACACCTCGCCCTCGTACCATAATGTCATCCATAGAGGTACAGGGTCAGGACGGTTGGCCGCCTCCTGTATGGTGCGGTTGGCTGTCCTGACCG
>JBJEAY010000705.1:0-5405 GCA_051869575.1 Prevotella sp.
TATCCAGTGGCGCTAGTGTATCCGCGATACATACGCTGCACGGCATCTGCCTCCTGATATTTTCTTACGCGTACAATGCCAGTTTCGCTTCCCTCTTCTACAGTGAAAGAGACTTCTTTCGGTTCGGCGTCGCCTCCGGTCAGTGAGTATGTCGAAGTGCCATCAGTCTTGTTGGTGGTCTTCTGACATGCAGTGTAGCTCACACCATTATATTTATATGTGGTAATGGTGTTTAGCAATGCAGTTCCCCACTTTGACTTAACCTTCCATCCGTTCTCAGTCGCCACATCGACAGATACCCTGTACTTAGGATTGTGGATTGTGATGTCCTCCTTAGAGTTGGAAGTACCAGAGTTCTTGATGTTGTAGTACAATACATCAGCCCAATCGAGATACTTTTCGGCATCAGGATATTGTGCAAGTATTGCAGGATCGCTCATGAGGTCCTCGTCAGTTGAGATACCCCATAGTCTCATAGCCTTAAGTGTGGCGTTGATTTTTTCGCCGTAGATGTTCCAGCGGATGAGGTCGAACTTGCGCAGACACTCTCCACCGAATTCCCATGCACGCTCGTCAACGATGGCATTGAAGAACATGTCCTTGTTGCCGGCAACGCTATCAACGTATGCAGTCACATCGTGAGCATAGTCAGGACTCTTGGCAAATGCGCGTGCACGCACAGTTGTCAGTTGTGCCTTGGCAAGTGCAGTCGGACCATTCAGTTCGTTCTCTGCCTCGGCAAGCATAAGGAGTACATCTGAATAGCGCATCAGAGGCCAGTTGATACCGGTACCCTTAGAAGAAGAGGCACCTAATTCCTTGGTGGCAAGAGCACGATCCCACTTGCCCACATTCATGGCGAGAGCGGTTGAGACACCGATGGTGTCATTGTCGTGATACCACCATGCACAGGTTACGTCGCGACGAGAGTCGTTGTCGCCAAATGACTGGTAGTAGATAGGAGTGAAAGCCACCTGATTGGTGGTCGTACCGTTACCCTTCTTGCTGTTGGTGTTGGTGACACCGATACACCAACCCACGTCACCACCGAATGACTCAGTGAATGCCACCTCATAGAGCACCTCGTCGTTGTTCTTCACCATATATTGGTTCTCGTCGAGGAATATCTGTCCGAAGTCGGCACGCAGTGAGCGTGGCTTCAGAGAGATGAGCTTCTGGCAGTAGTTCTTTGCCATCTTGTAGTAGTCGGTATATGTGCGTGCAGTAACCTCGTTGCCATCGTTATCTTTATATGTCACAGCGAGAGTCTCGTCGCCAGTAACGTCGAGATATTCGTCGGCACGCTTCATTTGGTTATCGGCAGTCTTACCATAGCCGGCACGGAAGAGAGCTACCTTGGCGATGAGTCCGAGAGCATAGTCGCGGTTCATGCGCTCTATACCACCAGTGTTGACATCCGAGAACTTCATGTCACCTTCCACGTCAACCAGTTCCTGAAGAATCTGGCTATATATGCGAAACTTGTCCTCACGCGGACGGTCGAGTTCCATTCCAGCCTTTGCCGCTTCGGCAAAATAAGGCACGTCGCCCCAGAAGTTGCACATCATCAGGTAGCGAGTAGCTTTCAGACATACAGCCTCACCTTTTATTTGCTTCATCTCAGAGTCACTGCCGATAGAACTTGCGTTGATACCTTCCACCACCTGATTGGCTCGGTCGATAGCTTGCAGACAGTTGTTATAAGCTTTGTAGATATCTGCAAACCCCTCGTCGGCAGAAGCCTGCAGACCCCAGATATCGGAGCGGTGAGCACCGTTGGGACGGCCTGCGTTAGGACCATACTGTTCCACGTCGGTATTTTGCATCCATACACACGACATACGGCTTGTGAATGGGTCTTCGCAGAAGAGCACATAGACACCGTTAAGCGCATTGGTGGCGTCATCGGTATTGCTATATACGAACGTTGGGTCCTGCTGCGACGGTGATGATGTCTCAAGGAAGTCGTTGCAGGATGTCAGTCCCAACATTCCCATTGCTGCTATTGAAATATATTTGTTTATTGATTTCATATTCTTTGCTTGTTAAAGTCATTATGTTACAATGTCACGTTGAGACCGAAGGTAAAGGCGCGGCTCTTCGGATAAGAAGAGTAGTCGATACCAGGAGTCAGACCTGAATAAGAACTGTTGCGTGCGTAAGAGCTAACCTCCGGGTCGTAACCTGAATAGCCTGTTATGCAGAACAGGTTGGTGGCTGTGGCATAAATGCGGAAACGCTGTATGCCAATCTTCTTGGAGAGCTTGGTGGGAATGGTGTATCCCAATGTCATGCTCTGCAGACGAAGATAAGAGGCATCCTCAAGAGCCCAATCCGTGGGAAGTACAGTGGCATTACCGATAGAGTAGGGCGACCAGTACTCCTTGGCGCATGCACCTTCGTTGGCAGCGGCAAGCTCCTCAAGTGAGGTGAGCAAGAGTCCTGTCTCTTGGTTGAGATACGAGTAGCTGTTGCTCTGAGCCATAATCTTGAGCATGTTGGGATACGTACCGCTACGATACTGCTGTGTAGTGGCAATCTTGTTGGCGTTGTAAATGTCGTTGCCCACTGAGTAGGTGAAGTTGGCAGAGAAGTCGAAGTCCTTGTAAGTGGCATTGATACCGAAACCACCGCTGCAAGTGGGGTTGGTGTCACCGATAACTGTGCGGTCGTCGAGGTCAATGACACCGTCGCCGTTGAGGTCTTTCAGTTTCAGTGTACCAGGACGCACACCGATGGCACCGCCCAACAAAGAGGTAGTTGCCACGCCATCCTTCAGCTTATAGGTCTTCGTTCCCGGGTCATACGACTCGAAGTCGTCGGTGGTATAGTAAGGGTGACCGTTAGAGTAGTCGATTTGCCATCCATATACCAGTCCGATAGGATCACCCACGCGAACGATATAGTCGTCGGTGTTCTTGTTGTCGGTACCAGCCCATCCCGACTGGAACGGCATTGACTCCAGGCCGCCGCTGAGGCTCTTCACCTTCGACTTGTTGAAGTTGATGTTGGCGTATGCCGACAGGGTGAAGTCACGCTTGTTGATGATGTTGAAGTTGAGGCTCACGTCGATACCCTTGTTCTCGGTCTCGGCAGAGTTCTCATACATAGTGGTATAACCGGGAGCCGTGATGTTATGCTCGATAAGCAGGTCTTTGGCTGTATTCCAATAGAGTTCCACGCTACCACTGATACGCTCGTCGAAGAGTCCGAAGTCAAGACCCACGTTACGGGTGATGGTAGTCTCCCATGTCAAGTTGGGGTTGGCGAGAATACTGGTGGTTGAGAGGTGGTTGTTGGCAGCCTCACCTACACCATATCGCTTCGAACCACTATTGGCACTGTATATCATGAGATATTGGCTGTTGCTAATGCGGTTGTTTCCTGCCTCACCATAAGACAGACGGAGCTTCAAGTTGGAGAACACCTTCTTTGCACCTTCCATAAATGGTTCTTCAATCACGCGCCATGCTGCTGATGCGGCAGGGAAGAAACCCCACTTGTTGCCCATGGCAAATTTTGAAGATCCATCCTCACGTGCAGTGAAGGTGAGGAGATAACGCTCCTTATAGTTGTAGTTGATACGTCCGAAGAACGATGCCAGTTTCACGTCAGCGTCAATGGTCGATTTCATATCAGTGACACCACTGCCTTGTCCGAAGTTGGCAAATACCTGGTCGGCAGTCCAGAGCATTGGATACTTTGTACCGTACATATAGGTATTATTCGAACGATCCACAGTCACTTCCTGTCCTGCCATCACTGCGAGGTTGTGGTCGCCGAACTTCTTGTTGAAGTTGATGGTGAATGCCTCACGCAGGTTGCGTGTGTTCTGCTTTGTCCAGTCGGCGAGCGGCTGACCGCCTACGTATGAGGCGTTTGTTGTGGTAGAGCCCCACCACTGCTTGGTTTCGTTGAATCCATAGCCATAACCAGCCTCAAGGCGAGCACTGAGTTCTTTCGTCACCTTGTAGTCCAAACTTGCGTTGAACTGGAACTTGCGGTTCTGCTTCTTCTTCCAATAACGGGCTGCCTGTTCGGCAAGGGTCATGTTGGCATTGAGGTATTCCTGGTATTCCTCGTCAGTCATCGAACCGAAATCGGGAGTAACGAACTCTGAGAGACCCTGGGTTGCCTGAGAGGTGACAGCCTGAGTGGTACGAATCTTGTATGTTCCACCCTGAGTACCCTGTCCGTTGGTCTCCTGGTCGCTTACGCGCACATTCATTCCAAACTTCAGTTTCTTGTTAATCTCATGGTTGAGCTTAAATTGTACTGAGAATCGGCTGTAGTCGTTGTTAGGCATAAGACCGCCGTTGTAGTCGTATGTTCCGCTGAGCGAGAAGTTGGTCTTTTCCGTACCACCGTTCAGACTGATGTTATGCTGTTGGGTGAGCACGTTTGCGCCGAACATGTCGTCCTGCCAGTCGGTGGCTGCCACATCCTTGTAAAGTTCAAGGTCGTCATATACACCGAAGTACTTCTCAAACGAGGCGATGTTGGCAGCACCGCGGAGGGCAGCATACTCATAGTTGCTCATTACATACTCGTAGGTGTCCATCACATCCATGCGCTTGGCAATCTTTTTGGTCTGCAAGAATCCGTTGTAGTTAATACGGGTTTTTCCTGCCTTCGCACTCTTAGTGGTGATTAGTACAACACCGTTGGCACCGCGTGAACCGTAGATGGCTGTTGACGAAGCGTCCTTCAACACTGTGATGTCCTCGATGTCATTAGATGACACGTCGTTCATGTTGTCGGCGGGGAAACCGTCGATAACATAGAGTGGGGAGTTGTCACCAGTGATAGAACCGCCTCCGTGCACACGGATGAGCACCTCAGCATCAGGCGAACCGTCGGTGGTCATAACGTTAACACCCGAAAGTTTACCAGTCAGGGCCTCTGCAACGCTTGATGTCGGAATCTTGTTAAGATCACCGCCTTTCACTGTTGACACGGCACCTGTCAAGTCTTTCTTACGCACTGCACCATAACCGATCACCACAAGGTCGTTGAGTGTCGTGGCATCGTCTTCGAGCACTACGTCAATAGATGTCTTGTTGCCGACTTTGATAGTCTGTGTCTTCATACCGATGTATGAAATCTGTACAGGGTGGTCACCCGACAACTTAATTGTTAAATTACCGTCGAAGTCTGTCACTCCACCATTGCGAGTGCCCTTCTCCAATACGGATGCGCCAATCACCGGCTCACCGCTGGAATCCTTCACATTAATGCGAACGGACTTCTGCGCAAAGGCGAAGAAACAAACAAGCGACATTAGCAAAGCCACTGAGGCTCTTTTTAATTGCTGCTGCTTCATAATTTGCTTTTCTTTAGTTAGTGTATATTATTTTTTTGATTCTGTTTTATATAATTCGGGTGCAAATTTATATAAAATAAAT
>JBJEAY010000706.1:0-5379 GCA_051869575.1 Prevotella sp.
CCGATCTAACAATCATTGTAACTTAACAAGTTAAAAACCATATACCTAATTCGAAATTAATATCCAGGATTCTGTTCAATGAGTGTGTTCTTGAGAATTTCGTCAACGGGGAACGGCATAAGCAGACGCTCATAGCTGAAGTCCCAATCACGATAATAGTGCCAGTTGTTGGCTTTGTTTTCCTTGTCAGTTCCAGGAACGCCAACACCCTTTGGATAGTCACACTCTATGTGGACAGGCAGCATGTCGCTGCGCTGGAGGTCAGCCTTAAGGTTCCACTCTGAGTTGAACTCCTTACGGCGCTCCTGCAAAAGGGCTACCTCCCAAGGCTCAGCCTTACCGGCGAAGGGCTTGGTAAGCTCAGTCTCATCTACTCCGTCCTCGTTCATGTCGAGCTTCATACCGCTTTGGCAGAAGTCTGTGTAGTAAGTCTTTGCATCAGGCACCTGAACAGTCTCGGTGTTGAATGGGATAGGATACGACTCAAATGCATTGTAGTCACCATAACCCCAGTTGCAGTGGTCGAGAGTGTTGTAGTACTGGATGTACTTCTTGCTGTACTCAGAAGCCACGGCAGGCTCGTAGTTGCCGAATGCACGCTGACGAATCTGGTCAACAATAGCCCAAGCCTCAGCATCATTGCCGCCATTCATACGGAAGAGGCACTCTGCATAGTCGAGGAGCACACCTGCATAACGCTTGTAGTAGAAGTGGCAAGGAGAGTGAGGAGTTGCCCACTGTGCACGCTGCAAGCGCCAAAGCTTCATTGTCCAGATGCCAGGAGCAAACTCACCATTGTTGAACATATATCCATTCTTACCATCGAGCAGAGGAGCATCGGCAGAGTTTCCGTCACGACCAAGCCACTGCTGCATAAACGGATGATATCCATAGCAGTACTCAGAACGATATTTCTCAGGAAGTTCGGGAACAGGGCTTGTGCAGAGAGAAGCGTCGCGACGCTTGTCACCAAGCTCGAAGAGGAAGTAAAGCTCCCACGACATATACTGTGAACCCCAACCGCCACCACCGTTGGTAGAAGCTGCAAAGAAGTTGTTGAAAATCTGGGCGTCAGAGTTCCATGCGCCATAGTTGCCGGCACCCATATCGTTCACTACCTGCCAAATTGACTCCTTCGGCCAAGCCTCGTCGGCATCCCAGAGAACTGAGTAAGAAGGAGAAAGTTCGTAGGTCTTGCTGTCGATAACTTGCTTGAGAGCGGCTGCAGCGAGTCTGATGTTCTCATTACTCTTTGCATCGCCTTCGCCATTCACGCGAGCCTTGTAAGCCTTCCACATGTAAGCCTCACCAAGATAAGAGAGAGCCATACCCTTGGTGCATCGGCCATATTGTCCCTTGTAAGGAGTCCAGTCGAGGTCTTCAGCAGCCTTCTTGAGGTCTTCGATAATGAAATCCCACATCTCGTCATCTGTCTCTGCCTTAGCCTTATTGGGAGTGGTGATGAATGTCTCGCCAGTGGCAAGCATTGGCACACGACCCCAGTTTTGGGCGAGGAACATATAGAAGTATGCGCGGAGAGCGCGGGCTTCGCCTTCGAGGAAGCGGAAGCAGTCGAGAGTCTTGATATAGGAGTTCTCTTCCTTCTCAAGTCCAGCGAGATATTCGTTGGCACGACCGATGGCGCGATACGAATAGTTGTAAGCCTTACCAAGGTCGGCATCACCACCGTCCCATGTCTGGTTACACCACTTGGTGTCCCAACCAGTACACTGGGTGTCGAGTGTCGGGTGGCAACCGAAGAAGAGCTGTGGCTTGTAGTTCCAGGCATCTGCGTATTGGTCATCCTTGAACAAGCAGTCGTAGATACCGTTGAGTCCTCGTGTGGCATATTCCTCACTCTGATACATGAGGTCGGGTTCGTAGATGTCGTAGTGATCAACATCGAGGAAATCGTCATTGTTACAAGATGTGAAACCCAAGGCTGTCACACCCATAGCAGCAATGCAAAGTGACTTATATAATGTTTTCATAACTATGTTCTTTTCTTAATTCTGTATTTATATAATATATTAGAACTGTACGCTCAGACCGAGTGTATAAGAGCGTGGAGTCGGGTAACGACCTGTGTCAAGACCAGTGTAGATAACCGAACCCTGACCACACTCAGGATCTCCATACTTGTTGTAGGGAGAGAAGCAGGCAAGATTAGCCACTGACAGAGATACACGGGCGGAAGTGAGCTTCAGCGGAGAGATAAGTTCTCTTGGGAAGGTGTAACCAATCTGGATGTTGTCAATCTTGAAGAAGTTGCCATTCTTCACCCATGCGTCTGAACAACGTGTGTTGTAGTTGGTGTCGGTGATAACGAGACGTGGCAGACTTCCGTTAGGATTGATGGATACTGACTCGTTGTAAGATTCCTTCAAGATGTTGGGCACCTGATCAGCATCTGCAAGAGCTGTAGAAAGGCGCATTGCAGAATAAGAGAGAATGTCCTGACCGAGCACTCCGTGAGTATAAACCGAGAAGTCCCAGTTCTTGTAGTTAGCAGTGAGGGTAAGACCATAGTTGAACTTGGGCAGACCATTGCCAATAACCTCCATATCGCTCTCATTGATAGTACCGTCGTTATTGAGGTCCTTGAACTTGTAGTCGCCTACAGATGTTCCGGCAGCCTGATAAGGTGAATTATTGATTTCCTCCTCGCTCTTGAATATTCCATCAACACGATATCCATAGTAAGAACCTACGGCATATCCCTCACGGCAGATAGAGTGGTTGTCCCACTTGTAACCTGCGCCATTGACGGCCTGCACGTTTGAACCGTCGATGTTCGTACCATCGTTACCACCAGAGCAGGTGTTGAATACGTCAAGACCGCACTCCTCAATCTTGTTGCTAAGAGTAGAACCAGAGAGTGTGGCACCAATCGACCAGTCCTTGTTCAACTGCTTGTTATAAGAGATGTTGAACTCGAATCCCTTGTTGCGGATAAGACCGAAGTTGTTATAATATGTCTTGTAACCTGAAGAAGGACGAACACTCTGATAAAGGAGAAGGTCCTTAGAATCACGCACGAAGTAGTCGAGAGCGATGTTCAAGTCGCCATTGAGGAATCCGAAGTCAAGACCGATGTTGGTCTGCTCGTTGGTCTCCCACTTAAGGTCGGGGTTGGCGATAATGAGCTGTGCAAGACCATTGCCACGGTTGAAACCCTGCATATTTGCACCTGCTGAATAGAAGCGATACTCTGTACCTCCAAGCTGGTTGATGGCGTTAGAGGTGGCAGAACCTGCATTACCTGTGCGACCCCATCCGAGACGGAGCTTGAGGTTGGAGATAAATGTAACATCCTTCATGAACGGCTCCTCGCTGATACGCCAAGAAGCGGCTGCTGATGGGAATGTACCCCAACGGTTGCCAGGACCGAAGTTAGAAGAACCGTCACGACGTACGGTAGCTGTCAAGTTGTAACGTCCCTTGAAACTATACATAGCACGTGCGAAGTAAGAGATAAAGCGGCTTTCGAGATTGAAAGCACCATTGCCGTCCTTAGTGTCGAGGTCGTCGCTCATACCAAGCACGCGGATTGTCTCGCTGACGAAGTCCTTGGCACCTGCGCTCACCCATGCGCCATCATACTTGCTTACAGAGTTACCGAGCATCACGTTGATGTCGTGATCATCGTTGCTCCAGTTGTAGGTAAGGAAGGTTTCGATAGCCATTGTCTTGCCTGAGCTCTGACTCATATTGAGGGCACGACGTGTATCAACGTTGTTGAGGGCATATTCAGAAATCTTGCCTGTGCTGTCAGGATTGTAGCGCTTGATAAGGGTCTGCCAGCTATAGCTGTCAGTTCCGCTATAGTCATAAGAAGCGATAGTCTTGAGAGTAAGCCCCTTCATCAAAGTGAGATTAATGTATGCGTTGGCAAGAACGCGATTGTTCTTGTTGGGGTTATCAAGCTCCATCTGCTTTGCATAGAAGCTGTCGAACGAAGCCGCCTCAGTACCCTGGGCTGATGTCTGATAGAATGTACCGTATGTACCATCGGGATTAACCACATTGGGGTGGATAATATTGCCGTTGGCATCGGTATAGTCGAGAGTAGGAGTCATTGTGGCATAGTCGCGCAGAGAAGAAAGGTTACCATTGTTACCGATACCCACGTTGCTACCCTGTGACTTGGTGTGAGTGAATGTCACGTCGCCACCTACTTCAAGATAGTTGTTAACCTTTGACTTGAATGTACCGCGAACGTTCATGCGCTCATAGTTGGTGTTGACAACGATACCCTCGTTGTTCATGTAGCCAACAGAGAAAGACCCCTGGAACTTGTCTGTACCGCCACTTGCTGTAAGGTTGTAGTTCTGACGAAGGGCTGTGCGGGTCATTACGTCCTGCCAGTCAACATAGTTACGCTTGCCATCATATTCCTTATTAAATATAGGCATGGCAACATTTGCGCCTGAGTTCTCACGACCGATACGCACGAGGTTGGCATATTCATCTGTGCCAAGAGTCTCAAGCTTGCGCTGCAAGGTCTGGATAGACCATGTTGCATTCACGTCAACATGAGTAGTGCCCTTTGAGCCATGCTTTGTAGTAATCATAATGACACCATTGGCACCGCGTGAACCATAGATGGCTGTGGCAGAGGCATCCTTCAACACCTCGATACTCTCGATGTCCTGGGGATTGAGGAAGTTGGCGTTTGTACCAACCTGAACACCATCGACTACATAGAGAGGCTCTGAGTTACCGTTGATGGTTCCGACACCACGGATACGCACCTGAGCGAGAGCGTCGGGAGCACCGTCCTGTGATGTAACGAGCACACCGGGAGCCGAACCTTTGAGTCCATCAGCAAGGTTAATAGGAGTCTTCTTCAACATCTTTCCGGCATCAATTGATGCAACCGAACCAGAGATGTCGCTACGCTTGGCAGTACCGTAACCGATGACAACCAAGTCGTTAAGTGTAGTGTTGTCTTCAACAAGGACAACGTTAACCGGCTTGTTGCCTGCACCAGCAGAAACCTTCTTGGTCACATATCCCACGAAGGAAATACTGAGTGTGGCGTTGGGCTTAGCCTTAACGGAGAAATTACCGTCGAGGTCAGTGACCGCACCGTCATTTGTACCCAATACTTTGATGGTGGCTCCGATAACTGGATTGCCAGACTCATCATTTACAGTTCCCTTGATTAAGTTCTGAGCCAACGCTCCGAGTGGGAGCAAACAGAACAGGAACAGTAATACTAATGGCTTTTGCAGTTTTGTAACAAATCCCATAATTAAGATTCTTCTGTTAGTTAATAATATAAAGTTTTGGTTCTCATTTCTACCAATCATTCATTTTTCGGTTGCAAAGGTACACATATTACAATAAAGTTGTAGCAGAATTTGTACCAAATAC
>JBJEAY010000707.1:0-5367 GCA_051869575.1 Prevotella sp.
AAATAGCAAACTTCAAACAACAAAAAAGAGAAATAGAAAATGTCTGAGAATTTAAGATTCCAAGTGGTGGAAGAGGCATTCAAGAAAAGAGCCCTTGATGTCCCGACACCCGCAGAAAGACCGTCGGAATACTTCGGCAAATACGTCTTCACACGTCAGAAGATGTACAAGTATCTGCCAGCCGACGTTTATGAGAAACTCATCGACGTAATCGACAACGGAGCACGTCTCGACCGCTCCATTGCCGATGCAGTGGCAGAGGGAATGAAGCGCTGGGCCATGGAGCACGGCGTAACCCACTACACCCACTGGTTTCAGCCCCTGACTGAAGGCACTGCCGAGAAGCACGACGCCTTCGTGGAGCACGACGGTAAGGGCGGTATGGTGGAGAACTTCAGCGGCAAACTGCTTGTGCAGCAAGAGCCCGACGCCTCGTCGTTCCCCAACGGCGGCATACGCAACACCTTTGAGGCACGAGGCTACTCAGCCTGGGACCCCACGTCGCCCGTATTCATTATAGACGACACACTGTGTATCCCCACCATCTTCATCTCCTACACCGGTGAGGCTCTCGACTACAAGGCTCCCCTGCTTCGCGCCTTGCATGCCGTGGATCGTGCCGCCACCGACGTGTGCCAACTCTTCTACGACAACGTGCAGAAGGTGACATGCAATCTCGGATGGGAACAGGAATACTTCCTCGTTGACGAGGGACTCTACTCTGCCCGCCCCGACCTCATGCTTACGGGACGCACACTCATGGGACACGAGAGTGCAAAGAATCAGCAGATGGACGACCACTACTTCGGCACTATCCCCGACCGCGTGCAAGCCTTCATGAAGGATCTTGAGATACAGGCACTCGAACTTGCCATCCCATGCAAGACGCGCCACAACGAGGTAGCCCCCAACCAGTTTGAGTTGGCACCGATATACGAGGAATGTAATCTTGCCGTCGATCACAACATGCTCCTAATGTCTCTGATGAAGAAGGTGGCACGCAAGCACGGATTCCGCATATTGCTTCACGAAAAACCATTCGACGGCATCAACGGTTCGGGCAAGCACAACAACTGGAGCCTCTGTGCCGACAACGGAGTGCTGCTCCATGCCCCGGGCAAGACTCCCGAGGAGAACCTGCGCTTCGTCACGTTTATCGTCGAGACCCTCATGGCGGTGTATCGCCACAACGGACTCCTCAAAGCCTCTATCATGAGTGCCACAAACGCCCATCGCTTAGGCGGCAACGAGGCTCCTCCTGCCATCATATCATCGTTCCTCGGACAGCAACTCAACGAGGTGCTCGACCACATCGAGCAGTCGGACAAGGACGACCTGTTTAATATCAAGGGCAAGCAGGGAATGGAAATCGACATCCCCCAAATACCCGACCTCATCATCGACAACACCGATCGCAACCGCACCTCACCCTTTGCCTTCACCGGCAACCGATTTGAGTTCCGTGCTATCGGCTCTGAGGCCAACTGCGCCTCGGCAATGATAACCCTCAATGCCGCCATGGCAGAGGCACTCGTGAGCTTCAAGCAGCGCGTGGATGCCCTTATCGCCAAGGGCGAGGACAAGCTCAGCGCCATCATCGACGTTCTGCGCGATGACATCAAGACCTGCAAACCCATACGCTTCGACGGCAACGGATATAGCGAGGAATGGGTGGAAGAGGCATGCCGCCGCGGTCTTGACGTGGAGCGCAGTTGTCCCGTGGTGTTCGAGCGTTATCTCGACGAGGATAGTATCCGCATGTTCGAGTCGGCCAAGGTGATGTCGCGCAAGGAACTTGAGGCGCGCAACGAGGTGAAATGGGAGACCTATGTCAAGCGTGTTCAGATAGAAGCCCGCGTGCTTGGCGACCTCTCGATGAACCATATCATCCCCGTGGCCACCCACTATCAGAGCAAGCTCATCCGCAATGTGCAGGCGATGAAGTCGGTGTTCCCTGCCGAAAAGGCCGAACGCCTGAGCACCCGCAACCTCAAACTCATCGAGGAGATTGCCGAGCGCACCGAGCGCATCGAGACCTATGTTGACGAACTGGTGGAATGTCGCCGCATAGCCAATCGCATCGAGGACATCCATCAGCGCGCCATCGCCTATCACGACGAGGTGAATCCCAAGATGGATGCCATTCGCAAGGAGATAGACAATCTCGAACTGATAGTGGAGGACGGACTATGGACTCTGCCGAAATACCGCGAGATGTTGTTTATCAGATAAACGACACTAATAATAAAAGCCGCGAATTATTGAAATTCGCGGCTTTTTCTTTTAATTAATTGACAACTATTATTTACCAATTATTCGTTTTTGTCCATTAATGATATATACACCCTTTGACAAACCGTTAAGGTCGGAGACAGTTGCCTTTGGATTGAGCAATATGCCCTCAATGGTGTATATTCTGAAACACTTTGCATTGTCCGATTCTATGCCATGCACAGCAGTGTCCTCAAAATATGTGACAACATAATCGAGATAAGCACCGCCACCTCCTTGGTAGAGACGGATGGCAAACAGATTGTCGCCCTTGCGGAAACATGATGCAGGAATCTCGAATGACGCATGTGCATTACCTGTACTACCAGAGGCCTCAATCACCAACTGTCCGTTAAGAAACACCTGAATGTCATCGTCATACATACACTCAAACTTAAATATCTTACCTTCAGGATTGACGTCAATAGTGAATTTGCGGCGAAGCCAATGACGATTGTTCTCACCACTCCACGTATAGTTGTAAGGTGCATAGTCAATGCCTATTCCCATCGGGCCTGTAAGTTCTCCCCACGAGGAGTCATCGTAGTCGAAGTCAGTCCATGCTCTTCCCCCCGCATCGTTGCCTGGATCATCAAACACGCCCTGCTCTGCCGTAGGTGAAAATAGGTATTTTACCGTCCACGGCACTTTTGCTCCCCATGAGACAAGTACATTTGGATTGTCAGGAGTAACACCCACTCCGATATTGTCATCCCAATCTTCCGTGGTGCCATCATCTCCCCAATCCAACTGGGCAGATGCCATACCAATATTGGCAACTGCCAGAATTAATGCAAAAACCACTTTTCTTATCATAGTATTCATGTCTTAATAATTGCCAATTACTTATTCCACTGTACCACCATAGTCCTCATCGTCAATGTCCCATCCGTCGATTCCAACGTCAAGTCCGTCGGCGGCAGTCTTGGTGAGGGTCACATTAAGGGTATGAATCTTTTGGGATTCAAAAGTCTGGCTTCCTTGAAGCACATACTTTTCATTTTTCCATTCGATGCTCAAGAGATTGACATAACCTGTCTGTTGTGGCATGACAATACACGTGAAGGTGAAGTCACCATTATTGTGAGTCTTTATTGATGCCTTTTCACCTTTTAGCGTCAACAGTCCTGTCTGAAGGTCAACATTAGCCATACGCTTCATCTGATTGACACATACCACGAGGTCTTGTGCCTGTATGTCACTTGTGGCATTACCATTGAGTTTCACTTTTATGACCACTTTTGCCAGCAGTTGATGCAATGTCACCGGCACGTTGTCGGAAGTAGGACTCTGTGCGAGACTGCGTCCCCAGAGAAACGGTGCAGAGGCAAGACTTTCGTCTGTGCCTTGATCTTCGGGTACACTAATCTCCATATTGCGACAGTCGCTGATGTCATTGCGATAAGGAGCGTATGCATAAAAATCAGTGAGAGTCTTGTCGTCATACCAATACACAGGTGTAGTCAAACTCCAACCCGCAGCTAATTTTTTCATCTCCACATTGTTGACATAATTACCCGAAGCCACAAGGTTGCTACTCACATTTCCGTCATAGTGCTGTGCGAAGAGTCCGACACCCACATCAGGATTGTCGTCATTGTCAATGGCACGAGTAATGACATTCATACTCATCCGGCCTTCCTCTGCAGGATTATCAGGCTGAACAGGCACATTCTGCTCAGCCTCGTCGTTACTGCAGGAGGTAGCCACCGCCAAGGCGGCAACCACCATCCCAATATTCAGAAATATCCTTTTCATAATTTCCAATTCCTCATTCCTAATTCCTCATTCCTCATTAAAATCAGTTCCATCCTTCAATCTCACCACCAACATTAATCTTAATCTGCTCAGGATCCTGTTCGAGTGTGACGGTAAGTGTGTGGCGCATTCCCGGTTTATAACTGATAGTGCCCTCCATCAGGTAGCTGACATTGCCAATCACCACCTCTACGAGAGGACGGCGCGAGGATAGGTTCTGCGGTACCACGATGGCCTTGTATTTTGTGGCAGACACCTGATAGCAGCGTATGCTGGCTGAAGAACCGTAGCTATCCTTGCAGGCATCACCCGTAGTGAGACTGATAAGTGCGTCGGGCACTGTGCTATACAGATAAACCTCGGTGGTTGACGGTATCTCGCCCTCATAGCTCTCGCCTTTTACGAGTTCAACATTCACACATGTCAGCTTATGCGAGAACTGCATTCTCACAGCTTCCGCAGATGCTGCTACACCATTCACCGATGCCCACATAAAGTCACTCTTTGTATAGTTCTCGGCAGTGCTTTGGTCGGTCAGCACTGAGAATGTGTAATCCTCCACATCATTGACATCTTTTGAATATGGATAATAGGCATAAACATTATGGTTGCCCGTATTCCAATATACGGTGCGAGGTGATGTCCATGACATACCGTTAAAGACAAACTTCTCGTTGTTAACTTCATTTCCACCCAATTGGAGTTTGGAGTCGGCGGCAGTCACATATACACCTATCTCGTCCGTATTCTCGAAAGAAATGTCAGTGGCGCGCGTCTGAGCCGGATGCACCATCTGAAGTTGTATCTCACCCTTAGCAGGAGTGAACACTTGTTCGTCGTTGTTTGAGCAGGCAGTCATTGCCAATGCGGTCATTGCTGCCAGAATAACCTTTGTTGTCTTCATATCTATTATATTTAGAATTTACAATTTAGAATATAAAAATTTGTCTCTTTTAATATCTCATTTCTGATTTCTCAATCTCTCTCTTATTCTCCTCACAGTGTCACCCATCTTCTTGGGATTGATGACCGCCGGGGCGCGATGCATATTACTGCCCGTAATACCAGTACCGCTGAGCGAGGCATTGGCAGTGCCGGCGCGGGTTGTGCCGTCGGTGTCACCCCACTTGTTGGTGTCATTGGCATAAAAGTAGTCCATGCTCCACCCCATTCCACTGTATTCACGTATGCGGCGCATGATTTCCAGTCGCGAGATGGCATTGAAGTAAGGAATACCGTAGTTCATGCACGAGTTGTTCTCCGAACGGAACACTCCACGCATATATCCAAAGCCGCCTTCATATACATCCACCTGGTCGGAATATCGGCTGTCGAATA
>JBJEAY010000708.1:0-5357 GCA_051869575.1 Prevotella sp.
ATCTGATTATTTTTTTATCATTCCCCCTATAAAAACGAGAAAAGCCAACGACCAATCACTGGCCATCGGCAATCCATTACTTACTAACTAAACTGTCTATAAATCCTAATCCTGAAAAAACAATCTCATAAACCTAATTTAATCAACCTAACTATCTAAATTAATCTAAAACCTAAATCGTATGAATAAATCATTTTTTGCAACCAAAACTAACCTAAATTAAAACCATTATGAAACATTATCATTTACTATTTACGCTGCAAAATTACTACTTTTTATGGAAACATATCCTATAAAAATGTATCAATAGCCTTTGATTTCGTTTCAACATGAAAATTATCTCAATTATGAAAAAAATCCCGAACTGCCAATGCAATCCGGGATAAAAGAGGGTTATATTAATTATATCCGATTAATCTCTGATTCTGTTAGTCCTGTGACTTGAGTTATAACATTTATTCCCATTCCCAATTTCTTCATTTCCTTGGCTACTGAAATCGCCTTAGTATGTTCACCTTCAGCACGACCTTCTGCACGACCTTCTGCACGACCTTCTGCACGACCTTCAGCACGACCTTCAGCACGACCTTCTGCACGACCTTCTATTAGTCCTTCCGTTCGATATGTGTCGAGCACGCTATCTTGAGTCCGTATGGTATCAAGATAGTCATCGTAGGCCCGTCGCTCCTCATCATTCATCTGCATAATGCGCAACTGCTCTTTAGCCTCACGCAAACCAGGAGTTTGGGTATCATCCTTAATATGATTGTTCTTAAGGAAATCAAGCCACTCTTCTATAGGAGTTTTCGCGATGTCATTAAACTCGTTAACCCTTATGAGATAATATTCAGGGAAAACCTCTGAAGGCTTCATCGACTTTATTACCTTATTGTCACGCTTGCGAATAATAAGTTCGTCTTTGGTATGCACCCCAATAAACGACGTTGTGCCATGATACAAGTAGTCGTCGCCCTTGCCAAGGTCGAAATAAAGGATGTTTATCGAATAAATCTTTTTAACGTCCTTATATGCCGAACCTAAAGAAATATGTTCGGTTATAGCCTTTGACACTCCATACAACACTCTCTGAAGATAATACCATTCGCGCGTCAACTGAATCTCTATCAGGATTATCTCATCCTTACTGTCTTTCGCCTTGATATCAACACGATTGAACTTGTCGCTCGATGTGTCTTGATTGCTTTCGCTCTCAAGAAGCTCTACGATAGTTATCTTCTCGCCCAGCAACACAGTGACAAGTCCCTCAAGCACTGCATAGTTAGCCTTGTCTCTGAGCAATCTCTTGGCCGCCCAATCAAATCGTATAATGCTATTACTATCCATATAATCTTCTTTTGGGTGCAAAGATAGTGCAAAAAAATGAATTAGCGAAAGAAAAGAGTATTTTTTTCTTTTCTGAGCGTGAATTTTCTATATAAAAATCCCGAACTGCCTCGGCAATTCGGGATAAATTTAAGATATGAGAGAGGGGGAAATGCTATTGGATGAATAGTTTGCGGGTTATGCCGCTCTTCATCTTCAGTATATTGTATCCTCGTTTGAGCGTATTGCGCTTGACACCGTCCATACCATAAATTCCTGTCACTTCGTCGTTGTCGGTGAAGATGTTGCCTATGGCAGTGTCGGAGATGTTGCGAAGCTCACATTCGAGAAGCAGATGCTCGCTGAATCCCTCGGTGGTGAAGGCAATAACATAGTCGGTCTCGTCGGTGATTTCGAATTCGAGGGTTCGCTCCACAGCAGCCGACAAGTCGGCTGATTTGTTGCCGTTGGCATTTGGAGCAGACATGAGTCCTCGTTCCTCGGCAATGATTTGTCCTGCTGTGTCCTCTATGCTTACATTATAAAGAGGTTCGTTTTTCCAGGCAGCCATCACGTATGTCAGCCTATATTTGCCGACAGGCAGAGTAAGAGGATAATCGTCCTGCATTCCATATTTCGCCGACACCTCACGCCAGTATAAACTGCGTCCTTGCCATCCGCCAAAGCCAGTGAAAGTGCGTGCTCCCGCACTGTAGTTGTTCGGATATTCATGCACCTCATCATTGCCTTGTGTGGCTTGCCATCCTGCGGGGATTGTTCCTTCACTCACGTTTGTGAAGTCGAGTGTATATACTATCGACTTGTCAATAATCTTAGTGAATAGAGGAGTGAGCGTGATATTGTCGTTGGGCATCACCATAGTGCCATCCTCGTTGAAGAAAGGATGCAGGCGCGGATGTATATACCATCCGGCAAACTCATACCCTGCGTCGGGAGTAACCTCGAAAGCCACGGTCTCACCTTCGGCTGCTGTTTCTACCTTTGCCTTTGCCTTTCCGTTCTTGCCATCGTTGATGGTGATGGAGAATTGCTCTACAGGTTCGCCTGCGGGTACATATTCTATATAGTCGATCATCATCTTTATTCCCGCAGTATTCTTCAGATAGAGTGTGTTCTCGCCTTCCTTGAGCGAGACGGGAAGCGATACCTTCTGCCAGTTGTTCTTAGAAGTCTTCTGGATATCTGCCGTCTGAGTATTACCATTTACATCCACGTCGAGAGTTCCTGCCTTATTGTATGAGTTGTACTTGATGACAAGGTTATAGTCACCAGCCTTTTTCATCGTGATAGTGTGGCGCAATGCTCCAGCCTTACTGGTTGAAGTCTCAATAAATCCGTTACCCGAGTGACCAAATACCGTGCTGCGTTGTCCGTAAGGGTCGAGTACGCAAGACACCGACTTGTAGTCCATATCCTCAGCCTCGATGATTACAGGACCGAAGTAGTCCTTCGGCATTTTGGGCATATCATCAGTGAGGGCAGTGGATGGAAGATAGTCGGTGGAGCGGTCTGTGGCATTGCCCTCGCACTTCACACTGATGTCAACCGGACCGTTGTGATTAATGTTGATTGTATATGTGCCGGTAGCCTCATCCCATTCGTCGGAGTGTGTGAATGTGGCATTCACACGCTTTGTGGCAGTGTATGCAGGTCGTGACTTTGCCCCGGTGATTACAATCTTGTCGAGCACATTGTCAATTGTGTCGTTGCGGAAGTTGTTCAGATAGAAGTCGATGTGGTCGGCATATTCCCTGATGGCTCCCGAGGAGAGTTTGCCCCATGTCAACTGCAGTTTCTCGCAAGTATTGTATTGCAGTGGGATGTCGGCACTTGCAGTGGTCTTCTTATTGAAATATGTATATGGAGTATAGGTGATCAGCTGGTTGCGGAATCTTGACACGAAGAGGTCGCCAGTGCTTATTTCTGGATAATGCGTATTGAAATCATTCTTTTTTGCGGTTTCGTCAGGCCAGACTGACGTACGCTTCGACTTCTTCACCTGTACGGGTATCGACTTTGCCAAGTCGTCATAAAGTCCGATACATACGGGTATTGTGGCATAACGTCCTGTCTTTTTGTAATAGCAGAAATTGTCCATCCATTGTCCGTTTCCACGGTTGAACGGGTCATTTTGTTTGTAGATGTTATCGTAGAGCGACCCCCACGACACATATTTATCTTCGTCGTTACCAGAAGTGACGTCGTTGATGACAACAACCTTGGTTTTTCCCACTACTTCCTCGCGTGTTGGAATATACAGTGAGCCGTCGAGCACCTTTTTCCACATGTCAATCCAGGCGTTAGGGAAACTGTCGAAGTACCCCCAGTTGCGACGCTGAAAACCATCCACCGTAGTGTTACCGAGGTTTTTGAAGTCCTCAGTCCAAATAAGCTCTGGTCCGTCCCATACAGCACTACCGTTGACGCAGGTCTGTTCCATTACGGGAGCGATACCTGCGGCAATAGGATATTTCATTCCATGATTATCCCCAGCCAGTGAACCGAGTGCACCATTCCAACCACAGTTGTCATAGCGCACTCCGTAGTTGTTTGCCAATCCGGAGATAAACGGAGATATGGTGACACTCTCGTTGTTGTACCAGCACGACGAAGTGGTGTATTTGTAGAGCCAAAGTATAGCTTCGGGATATTTTTGACATGCCTCAAACAACTTGCCGTTGCGTTTCATCATACCATTTGGCGAGAGATGATGCGACCAGATATTGCCGCAGAAGCTGACAGTGAGCAGTCCACCATAGTTGTGTGACATTTCCACCAACTTGGCAAAGAGGGCTATACGTTCCACGTCGTTTGCCGAAGCAGGGTTGTCGGTCTCGTTGAATCCCCAAAACTGCTCGGCAAAGTTCCATCCGAGGAAGTTGGGATAGCGTTTGAAGAAATATTCATAGGTGGCGAGGTCGGAGTCGAGCAGGTGTCCCATACCTCCACTGGCAGGTTGCAGCATAAACCACATATTGTTATGCTGGCACACCGATGCCCATGACTTGTAGGTCTGCACTGCATCCTGCGGCATCTTATACACCATCTTCTCCTTGTCGTATTGGCACGACATGGAGATGTTCATACACACGTATGGTCTGATTTCTTCGGGCATGAGGTCGATAATCTTCTGTGGGTCGGCCTTGTTCCATACGTCTATATGCACAAGCCACAACGGGTGGCGCGAGTCGATAGGGCGACGCTCTTGTGCAGTTGCCACTATGCCTACAAGCAGCAACATTAAGGTAAGCAGTTGTTTCTTCATACTAAGTTGGAATTATAGGTTAAAATAATGGGCCGATGATTTGTTGCACCATCGGCCCGCTGATTATTTTAATATTGATAACAATTATTTGATGTATTTCTTGCCATTCTTAATAACCAAGCCCTTAGAGTTGTCGCCTACCTTCTGACCGGCGAGGTTGAACTGCTGAGCCTTGATGACTTCCTTGAGCGAAACTTCCTTAACGCCTGTAGGTGTACCCTTACCTACAACGAGGGTCTCGCAGACATTGCCACCACCGTTCCAAGGGAACTTGATACCATTGAGGTGAGCATAACCAAAGTCGGCAACCATTTTAGCCAGGTTCACTGTATATACGGTCTGATCCTCACTGATGGTGTAGTATCTTTCCTGCACCCAAGCTATGTTGCCGTCGATAGCTTCTGTATCCAATGAGAATTCCCCTGAACACTGTCCGTTGTCACCAATACGGTTCATGAAAATACGTGCAAATGCACCATTTGTCTCAGCTTTCAGATAATCATACTCAGAAAGATCAACATAAAGCCAAGACCACAGTGAACCAGCACCAATCACTACAGCACCTCCACCAAGCTCTTCGCCCACATGATACTCAGCTGCCTCTGTTTCCACAGGATTCTCGGGATCTTGGTAATCCATAAACATGTCAGGAGTCAGATCCTCTTCATTAGCCTCTTGAGCCATTGCGTTCACTGTGCCGATCATGCAGAATGCTGCAGACGCGAACAAATAAGTAAAAAACTTCTTC
>JBJEAY010000709.1:0-5355 GCA_051869575.1 Prevotella sp.
TCTCTCTTCTTTTATCAAGAATGGCCTCTACTATTCGCAGATTCTTTTTGCCATTTACCAGAAACCCGCTCTGACAGTTGAGGCTTTACAACGCATTCTTTCAGAAACAGTGGGTAGAAAGTTAGACGGACTTGATAACGACATAGCCTTCTTGCGAAAAATCAAGAAGATTGAACCCAAACAGAAAAACAATAACACTTTGGCTTTGACTGAAGAAGAGTACGCAAAGATTAAGGAGGCAGTGGAAGAGTCGCAGGCTATAGAGAGTGAGTTCATGGGCGAATTCAAACATATCAGCCGACAGTCAGGCATAAAGGACATAGGCAAAGCCTTTGAGTCATTGCAAAAATTCTACGCAAGCCGTTGTCGGGCTTTATATGAGGCAGACGGCAGTAAGAACAATGATGAGAATCAGAACCATGATTATGACATCTACAGAAACGAACTTACAGGTAATTGTTCTGACGAGCGGAGCATTGATTCATACATAAGGCATATCATGGATTTGTGTTCGAGAAACGGGTATATGAACAAAATAAATATGATGCGCTCCTTCATCAATCTCTACAAGTCCAATAAATATCAGGAATACATTGATAACAAGGTGAATGTCATCATGCTTGATACCCCAGTGCTCATCAATCTTCTATGTGTCTATTCTTCTCTTAATGACGAAATTGATGTACCATACGATGATGATGATTTTAAGGCCGTCAGCAACCTGAGGAGATTGAGGGAACGCAGCAAGAATGTCATTTTCCTGCTCCCGTATGATTATGCGTCAGAGGTTATCGGGGAGTTGAAGAAAGCCATCCAAATCTCACTGTTTGACACCTTGGTTTCCGATGTGCTGCCTCTCCAGACATCCAATACGCTTTACAATTTTTACCTGCATGTGAGGAAACACCTTCCCCAAGATGCAGATAAGATGACATTTCAGAGTTTTGCCAAGAAAATTGGATTTTCCAGTGTGAATGCGGATTCTTCACGCTTTTACTATGACAACCAAGCGTTCTTGCGCCAGCTTTTTGAAACAAACAAAGACATCTACCTGGATAAGGAACTCATTACGATAGAGAACTATGATGCAATCAAAAACAGTTACTCTACATATCTCTATGAAGAGCGAAAGTACAGCAAATCGCCCAGGGCTATTGATTCGGATATACGTCAATCCTATTATTTGCTGAATGCTCAAGAGACAAACAAAGAGTATTACGTCACCTCATGGGACTCTACCCTTTATAAACTTAGGGAAATCGTAAAGGAGAAGACCAACTCTCATACGAATTATTCCATACATCGCCCAAGCGCATTGACAAACCGGATTTCCTTGAAAAGCTTCAAAATGAACGAGGCATGTTTTACGAATGAAATATTTACCTACGCAGACAGGTCTTTCTCTTTGGCTGAAAAAATACGCAACCTCTTCGATAATGTGTTGATACCTTATTTTAATGCCATCAAGGGAAATAACATTGAGCTGGTAAATAAGGTGATAGAGCTGCAAAAGAAGTCTATTGACGAGATGGACGAGGGACAAAACTCACAACGCAACAGCCGTCTTCCATTGGAAACTCTGTTTGTCAGCATAGAAGAGGAAATGCGAAAAAGCGGGTGCAGTCAGAACGACTTGCGTGATTTTCTCTCCGATACAGAAAACAACGACTATTTTGTTGCTTTGATTCAGCAAACATTTGTGCAGGACAGTGAACATGCTATTCGTACGAAGGCGAAGCAGTTTTGCGAGAAACTAATGAAGTTTATCTCAAAAAAAGACGAGGAAAGCATTTCTACTCTAATGATGGAACAGGCATCAGAAGAACAGGTGTTAAACAATTAAGCACCAAAGATGAGGAATATGAGTTCTATTTTGGAGATTCCGAATATGAGAAACTCTCAGATTCTTAACATTCGTTGCGAATCAGATATGCTTATCTCTATAAGCATTTATAATATCAAATGTATCAAAACAATATTTGAATCGGCAGGACAGTGACCTGTCCCCGTGTCCTTTGTCCCCGTGTCCTTAGAATAAAGCGATAATAAAAAATAAAAGATATTATGAGGAAAATAATGTTAGTCTTTGGCACAAGACCTGAAGCAATAAAAATGTGCCCTCTCGTGAAAGAACTCCAAAAACGTAAGGATGAGTTTGAGACCATCGTGTGCGTAACAGGTCAGCATCGCGAAATGCTTGACCAAGTGCTCAAAATCTTTGATGTCAAGCCAGATATTGACTTGAACATCATGAAGCAGGGACAGGACTTGACTGATGTGACCGTCCGCATCCTCAACGGAATGCGTGACGTGTTCAAAACGTGTAAGCCCGATGTAGTGCTTGTACATGGCGACACCACCACATCTACAGCTGCTGCACTTGCAGCCTTCTATGCACAGATACCCGTAGGACACGTAGAGGCTGGACTTCGCACACATAATATCTATAGTCCTTGGCCAGAAGAGATGAACCGCCAGATTACAGGTCGCATCGCCACCTATAATTTCTCTCCGACACCACTCTCAGAGAAGAACCTTCAGGAAGAAAAAGCTCATGGCAATATCTATGTCACTGGTAATACCGTCATTGATGCCCTTCACATGGTAGTGGATAAATTAAAGAATGATGAAGCTCTTGCTGAGGAGCAAAACAAGGTTCTGTTTGCAGCAGGCTATGACGTATCGAGACTTGCTGATGGCAAGAAACTTGTTCTCATTACTGGCCATAGAAGAGAAAATTTTGGAGATGGCTTCATCCGTATGGTGACAGCCATGAAGGATTTGTCTGAGAAATACACAGATGTTGATTTTGTATATCCTATGCACCTCAATCCCAATGTGCGTAAGCCTATTCATGAGGTCTTTGGTGAAGACCTCACCCGTTCCAACTTCTTCTTCATCGAGCCACTCCAATATCTGGAGTTTGTGCATCTGATGGAGAAATCCACTATTGTTCTTACTGACTCAGGCGGCATACAGGAGGAAGCTCCTGGCTTGGGCAAACCTGTTCTCGTGATGCGTGACACTACAGAACGCCCCGAAGCATTGGCAAGCGGAACCGTTCATCTTGTAGGCACGGATTATGACAAGATTATGAATGAAGTCAGCATCCTCCTCGACGATGCCTCAGCCTACGAAGCCATGAGTCAAGCCGTCAACCCATACGGAGATGGACAGGCTTGCCGTAGAATTGCTGATACCTTGGCAGGAAAAGAGACGGATAGATATGAAGTAAAATAAAAAACATACAAGCAAAATGATTAACGTAATTGGATTGGGCTACATCGGATTGCCCACAGCCCTTATGATGGCTTCTCATGGAGTGGAGGTAGTTGGAACCGACTATAACAAGAAACTGGTGGATACGCTCAATGCAGGTCACACCACCTTCAAGGAAGAGGGACTGGATGAGCTGTTCAATGATGCGGTCAAGGCAGGCATCAAGTTTACTACAGAGTATCAGAAGACAGATATGTATATTGTGTCTGTACCTACTCCGTATGACAAATTCTCCAAGAAGGTAGATGCTTGCTATGTGGTCGCAGCCATCAAGGAGGTAATGAAGGTCTGTCCCAAAGGAGCAACTGTTGTAGTAGAATCAACAGTAAGCCCCGGTACTATGGACAACTTTGTTCGTCCTGTAGTCGAGGCGAATGGCTTCAAGATTGGCGAAGACCTTCACCTTGTTCATGCTCCTGAGCGCATCATTCCCGGAAATATGGTGTATGAGCTGCTTCATAACAATCGTACCATCGGTGCTGACTCTAAGGAGATTGGTGAGAAGGTGAAGAGCTACTATGCAAGTTTCTGCCAGGGCGAGATTGTCGTTACAGACATCCGCAGTGCAGAGATGACCAAGGTGGTCGAGAATACTTTCCGTGCTGTCAACATCGCCTTTGCCAATGAGTTGGCTCGTATCTGCCGTCATGACAATATGGATGTGTATGAGATTATCCGCATTTGCAACATGCACCCACGTGTCAACATTCTCCAGCCTGGTCCTGGAGTAGGTGGTCATTGTATCTCTGTGGATCCTTGGTTCTTGGTTGGTGACTATCCCCGTTTGGCAAAGGTAATAGATGAGTCCATGAAGACAAACGACTCTCAGCCCGAGTTTGTTCTCAACCGTATCCATGAGATTATGAAAGAGAATAACATCACCGATAATCGCAAAGTGGGTCTTTATGGCTTAACCTATAAAGAAAATGTGGATGATTTTCGTGAGTCGCCTACACTCCAGCTGTTAGAATTGCAGGAGCGACACCTTGCCCGTCCATTGAAGTGTTACGACCCGTTCTTGGAGAACCACAAGATTGCCGAGAACCAGTTTGACAACTTCGATGAGTTCATCAACGATGTGGATATGGTGGTCATCATGGTGAAACACGACCATATCAAGCAGAACTGGGACAAGCTGAAAGGAAAGGTCATTCTCGACTGCTTCAATATCTGTCCTCTTGAAGGAGTGTATCATATTTGATTTCGTAAATATTTCATTATGAATAGAATACAAATCGGGGGGGGGTATATTGCGATTGTTATTCCTGCATACAATGCAAAAGAATATGTTTCAGACTGTTTAAATTCGGTTCTTGCGCAGACATATCCTAATTGGAGGGTTTATTGCGTAGATGACGGATCAACGGACGATACACCATTCATATTGGATGCTTTTGCAGCGAAAGACAAACGGATCAAAGTGTTTCATACTCCCAATCAAGGAGCTGCTGCTGCCAGAAATTTCGCATTATCCCAGATTCAGGATGAAGAATGGATTTCGTTTGTTGATGCGGATGACTACATTGCACCTGCTATGTATGAAACCATAATGGATGCAATTGGTAACAACAAAGTGGATTATGTACGGTTGTTTTGTCAACATACACCGCTGCGATATGATGGCAGTAAGTTTGATGGTTCTCAGCAACCTGCTGTGAAAGTTCGTATTGTCACTCAAGAGGAGTATTTCCTAAAAGAGAATGTAGGTGGTTATACCCATAGTCTTTTTCTAAACAGATATGTTCTTCAAGCTCATCCACTGCTTTTTCCGACAAAGATGAAAATATTGGAAGACCAAGCATTTTCCATTTCGTGTGCCACTTATTCCAAACGTTTTTTGATCATGGAAGAACCGAGGAATTACTTCTATTATAGTAACAATGCCAATTCCCTGACCAAACAGTCACGCGATAACAGTAATGACATCATCCGGTGTTTGAACATTGTATATCGCCAGTTCTCTGAATGCTGTTCAGAAAAGATTATGGACAATTATTTTTATGCAAAGTATTTGCCAAGTATGTCTTTTCCTGATTTCACTAGACACTTTTCATCTTCATTAGCTGAAACAGTAGA
>JBJEAY010000710.1:0-5352 GCA_051869575.1 Prevotella sp.
TTTAGAAATTAAAAAATTAAAGAATTAAAAAAATAAAGAATTAAAAAAATAAGGGCTGTCTCGCGACAGCCCTTATTCACAACTTTTCTAACTAACTTATTATCAACTATTCATTACTCATTCTGATTTCCGAGTGCAAAGGTACGCATATTTTCCGTATAATAGTTCAAAAAATGCTAAAAAATACACGTAAACGATTGCGTTTTGAATATTAATTCGTATATTTGCACACATTTATAATAATAACTGGCAAAATTATCATGGAAGTTAAAAGACACAGAACATCATTGAAAGACCTCGCGCAGGAACTTGGAGTCAGTATAGCTACAGTTAGTAGGGCACTTAGAAACAGTCCGGAAATAGGACAGGAGATGCAGGCTAAGGTGAAGGAGTTGGCTAAGAAACTGAACTATCGCCCCAATCCCTTTGCGCGTAGTCTGCGACACGAGGCACCGAAGATTATAGGTGTTGTCGTGCCTAATCTTGTCACACACTTCTATTCGGCCGTTCTTGACGGTATAGAGGATGAGGCTGCCAAAGCCGGTTATTCAATAATCAGTGCCAACAGTCATGAAGACTTCATGATTGAGGCTCGTGCCATCGACAACTTCATCAGTATGCACGTAGAGGGCATTGTGGCTTGTCTGGCTCAGGACACCACCGACTATTCCCACTTCGAGGAAATAGCCTCAATGGGTATTCCTCTCGTCTTCTTCGGTCGCACATGTCTCACCGACAAGTTTTCTTCTGTCACTGCCAATGGCGACGAAGCCGCACAGATGGCAACCAATCATCTCATCGAGACAGGAAGCAAGAGGATTGCCTTCATCGGCGGGCCCAATCATCTCGACATGGTGCGCAGGCGCAAGCATGGATATCTTGAGGCACTGAGAGAGCATCGCATTCCCATCGACCGCGAGATGGTGGCTTGCGGCAAGATAGACTATCAGGTGGCACTCGATGCCGCCAAGCAACTGCTCAGTCGTGACGACCGCCCAGATGCCATACTCGCATTCAACGATATCATCACCTTTGCTGCCTTCACCGCCATCAAGGAGATGGGGTTGCGCATTCCCGACGATGTAGCACTCATCGGATTCACCGACGACCTGCACGCCGCTTATGTCACACCCAAGATGTCGGCTATCGAGGACCAGTCGCACAAGATGGGAGCCAAGGCATGCCAGTTGCTGCTCAAGGCTATTAATGGCGACAAAAAGATATATAAGGAGATAGTGCCGCAGAAACTTGTGATACGTCAGACTTCGGCGAAAAAGCAGTGATACGTGTATTTTCTACACCTTGGAGTATATGTATAAAATATGATAATTTAGTACTATTTTAACATGGATTTTACATATTAACACCAAAAAATAACATTTTAGCAGTTAGGTTTTAGTATAATTTTGTAACTTTGCACTCGAATTAAAACCAAAAGAACAAAATTGTATAACTAAAACCATTGTTGCAATGAGTAAAAAAACTCTCAGTTACAGCCAGAATACCTGGTTTTGTAAAATGATGTTGACGGCAATCCTTTTGTCTCTGCCGCTCATGTCATTCTTTGGTTCAGCAGCATTGTCGGCAAAGACTGTCACGGGTGTCGTGACATCTGCCACAGACAATGAACCGCTGATCGGTGTTACCGTCAAGGTGGAGGGTTCCTCTTCGGGAACCATTACCGACTTCGACGGAAAGTATTCAATCAATGCCAATCCCGGACAGACTATCGTCTTCTCCTACATCGGTTTCGTGTCGAAGTCGGTGAAGGTGGGTGCAGCCAACACTATCAATGTGCAGTTGCAGGAAGATTCTAAGTCATTGGAAGAGGTGGTAGTAATAGGTTACGGTACGATGAAG
Source organism: Prevotella sp. (assembly GCA_051869575.1). GTDB lineage: Bacteria > Bacteroidota > Bacteroidia > Bacteroidales > Bacteroidaceae > Prevotella. The sequence goes on from JBJEAY010000710.1 coordinate 1,861, forward strand.
AAAAAGCTCGTTACCGGTGCCACAACGCAGTTGAAGGGTGACGACATCCAGAAGCTCAACACCACCAACCCCTTGGCAGCCATGCAGGGACAGACTCCCGGTGTGAACATCGTTTCCACCTCCGGACAGCCTGGTGCCGCTATGAGTGTCACCATCCGTGGTCTCGGTACGGTGGGCAACTCGCAGCCTTTATACCTTATAGATGGTATTGGTGGCGACATCACCACACTTAACCCTGCCGACATCGAGCGTATCGACGTGTTGAAGGATGCTGCCTCGGCAGCTATCTATGGTGCTCAGGCAGCCAATGGTGTCGTTCTCGTCACCACCAAGAGCGGTAAGGAAGGACAGGGCAAGATAACCTACGACGGATATGTAGGTTGGCAGACAGTAGGGCGCAAGTTTAATATGCTCAATGCCAGTGAGTATATGACCATTATGGATGAGGCTCGCCTGAACAGCGGACTTTCTCCTGTTGACTGGGCTTCGCTCAACTCTATCCACGATGCCAACGGCAATATCTATGACACCGACTGGATCGATCAGGCCATTGAGGACGGTGCGCTTACCACAAGCCATAGTCTTGCATTCACCGGCGGTTCAAAGGTTTCCACATACGTCATCTCGGGTGGATACACTGGTCAGGACGGTGTTATCGGTGGATCGGAAGTCTCTAACTACCGCCGTTTCAACTTCCGTGCCAACTCAGAGCACAAGATGTACAATGGACTCGTTACCATTGGTGAGCGCGTGAGCTTCGTATGGAAGACACAGCGCGGTATGGGTACAGGTAATATCTGGAACAACAACCTTCGTAGCGCGTTCTCATCTTCACCACTTCATCCCGTTTATGACGCCAATGGCGACTATGCAGCTACAGTCAATTCGGATTGGAACGTAAACGACGGCAACCCTTACGGTTCGATGATGATGGGACGCTATAACCAGACTAAGGGCGGTACTCTTGATGCCAACGTGTATATGCAGATTGAACCTATTAAGAACTTGAAGATCAAGACAGTGTATGGCATCAGCTACGGCACATCCGACTATCGTTCTTTCTCTCCAATCTATCAATTTACTCCGCAGAGCGCATCCACAACAACAAGCGTCAACCAGAGCAATGGTCACGGTCTCTCAATGGTATGGACAAACACTGCCCAGTATGACTTCACACTCAAGGGCGGACATGACTTCTCGGCTTTGATTGGTTCGGAGTGGTCGCGCTACAATGGCAGCAGCACCGGAGGCTACAATGATGGTCTTATCTCAGGATTTGCTGATTGGGAACACGCATACCTTAATAATACTAACGGAACGGACAACAAGAGAGTGAATGGTGCTCCCTACGACGAGACACGCGGAATGTCACTCTTCGCACGCATCGGATGGTCATGGAAAGACCGCTATATGCTTAATGCCACTATTCGTGCTGACGAGTCATCAAAGTTCGCTCCCGGACATCGCTGGGGCTATTTCCCATCAGTGTCAGCAGGTTGGACAATCTCTGAGGAAGACTTTATGAAGAGCACCAAGGGTTGGCTCGACTTCCTGAAACTGCGCGCAAGCTGGGGTCAGGTGGGTAATGCCAACATCAACTGCTATCAGTATCTTGCTCCTGTGACAACGAGCAACACCAACTATAACTTCGGCACCGACGCAAGTCAGAGCGGATGGTCAACAGGTTCTTATCCCTCGCGCCTTGCCAACGAAGGTGTGAAGTGGGAAACATCAGAGCAAATCAACGTGGGTATCGACGCACGTTTCATCCAGAGCCGTCTGTCGTTGACAGCCGACTGGTATATAAAGAAGACCAAGGACTGGCTCGTTCAGGCTCCTGTTTTGGCTACTGCCGGAACACAAGGTCCTGTCATCAACGGTGGTGACGTGAAGAACACCGGTATTGAGCTTGGTCTTAGCTGGAATGACAATATCGGCAAGGACTTCACTTACAATGTAGGTGCAAACTTTGCATATAATAAGAATGAGGTGGGAAGCATTCCTACCGAGGATGGTATCATCCATGGCGAAAGCAACCAGATTTACTCGAATGCCGAGGAGTTCTATCGTGCCGAGAACGGTCATGCCATAGGTTACTTCTGGGGATTCAAGACTGCAGGCATCTTCCAGAACCAGCAGGAAATCAACGATTGGATTGCAGCCGGAAACGGTGTGCTGCAGTCGAATGTGCAGCCTGGTGACACCAAGTATGTGGATATCAACCACGACGGAGCTATCAATGCTTCCGACAAGGTTGACCTCGGCAATGGTCTGCCGAAATACACCTTCGGTTTCAACCTCTCGTTGGGATATAAGGGCTTCGACCTCAGTGCCAACTTCACAGGAGCCGCAGGATTCCAGATTGCACAGAGCTATCGCGACCCCAACTCTTCTCAGGGCAACTATAGCCGTGCCATTCTCGACCGCTGGACAGGTGAGGGTACAAGCAACTCTACTCCGCGCGTGACATACGGTGACGTGGGCAACTGGCAGTTCTCAGACCTCTATCTGCAGGATGGCGACTATATCCGTCTGCAGAACCTCACCTTGGGTTACGATTTCAAGCGTCTCATCTCTTGGAAGGGAATATCCAAGCTTCGTCTCTATGTTCAGGCACAGAACCTGTTCACACTCACAAAGTATGACGGAATGGATCCCGAAATCGGTTCGTACAACGGTACCAATGGCAACAGTGCCGACTCATGGGTATCGGGTGTAGATATGGGTTACTATCCACATCCGCGCACATTCCTCGTAGGTATGAACGTGGCGTTCTAATCTGTGATTAGAAATTAAAGAATTAAAGGATTAAAGAATTAAAGTCCTTCGGAATTACAGAATAAAAATATTAAAGTTCTTATGAATACAAAACATATTATTATATATAGCGCCTTGGCATTGACGGGTATGACAATGGGTTCGTGCTCTATGGACACAGAGTCGAAGACCAGTCTCAATGAGGAGACCGCATACCGCAACACCGAGGCTATCGAGATGGCTCTCGTGGGATGCTACGACGGTTGGCAGCGCACTATCAGTAGCGAGGAAATCGGCGTATATATGCTTGCTGAGTTCTGCTCCGACCAGGCACATGCCGGACTTGGTTTCTCTGATGCAAAGAACTACAATGCCCTCGACCAGTTTGACCTGTCGGTGGCTCCTTCTTACAACAACCTCTTCAACACCGACTGGATTAACTATTATTCAGCTATCTTCCGCTGCAATAAGGTGATACAGTCGGAGAACACAACTGATTGGGGTGGCAACGAGGCTGCCAAGGGCCGTGTCATTGGTCAGGCTCGCGCACTTCGTGCCATTCTCTACTTCGACCTTGCCCGCATGTTTGGCGATGTGCCTCTCATCACAGTGCCCACCGAGGAGAATCTTCCTCGCACAGCCGCTTCTGAGGTGTATAAGCAGATATTCGAGGATTTGAAGTATGCGGCAGCCAATATCCCTGCCGACGCATTCCCCCTCAACAGCCGTGCTTCC
>JBJEAY010000711.1:0-5342 GCA_051869575.1 Prevotella sp.
CTCACGAAAGACCTGCGACAACTGCTGGGCATCTTTGCCATGCACTTACCAGAATATGGCATTTAATAATAAATATGGTCACTGGTTGGGGCTATGCATGTACCCCTGCCGTGGTGAAACGGAATTAATTCAGCAACACTAAATAAGAACTTGAAACATGGCAACAACATACGGAAAGACATGGTGGGGCGGGCAATGGCTTGGCGCACTGAAAAACATTGATTACAGCAACCGACTGCCCCGGGGCGCTTCATACGCCCGTAATGGTATGGTGCAAGAGATTACCTTCTCGGGCAATGTGATAAGTGCCAAAGTGAAGGGAAGTCGTAGTACACCCTATAGCGAGACCATCAAACTGCCCGAGTTTTCATCGAAGGATATCGACAAACTCATCAACCTTATACAGGAACATCCTGTCGTGCTGAGCAAACTCTTCAACCGTCAGCTGGATGAATCGTTGGCAAAGATGGCTGAAGAGGCCGGTATGCCGTTGTTTCCCAAGCAATGGAAGGACCTGAAGATGAATTGTTCATGTCCTGACTGGGCTGTGCCTTGCAAGCATCTGGCAGCAGTCATCTACAAGACGAGCATGGAGATAGACAACAATCCGTTCCTCGTATTCTCGCTGCATGGCGTTGATCTGATGGCGGAACTGGAGAAACGCGGCATAACAGCATCCGGCACCACGGAGATGATGGAGGTGGAGAACACGAGTGCGGTGTATGCCACAATGGAACAGATGCAGCTGAAGGAAGTGCCCGGACAGATGCCCGACTACACATTGCTTTCTGATCTTACATTGCCATTGTCCAACCTTCTGCCATCGTCACCAGCATTCTGTCATAATGGAGACTTCCAACAGGCGTACCAGAAGGAACTGACATACATCAGCAAGGCCGCAACAAAGGTGTTGCAGGATAAACAGAAACTGTTTGAGGGCACCAGCCGCAAGACTTTGGGCAAACGTGATGTTGTTTCGGTTGACGATATACGCCTTCCTCTGCTTCAGCAACTGTTCGACATCAACATTGACTTCCTGCGTGACTACGATGATTCTATCGCTGCCCTTCGCAGCGTGCTCATCTGTGCACTGCAACTGACAGCGCATGGTTGCATCGTTCCGCAGATTTACTATGACCTTGTGTCGGGCAGAGGCCGTGGACGTGCCAAGACCAAGGAGGAGAAGGAATACCACATAGTATGGCAGCCAGCCTTGATTGACGAAGCCACCCGGAGTATTGTTGGCAGACTGGGACAGAGCAAGGAACTTCTCTGCAAGATGATAACGTCACTTGTCCCTGCGCTATCGCATGAGAGCAAGGACGAACTGTTCTTTGACTTGTTCTTCAAAGCAGAGTGTTCGCGCTTCAATGGAATCGGTGAGACGAATACACCCGGTGGCATACGTTCGTGGCTTGACCGCTACTTCATGCAGAACAAGCATCAGGTGACATTCCTTATTGACGAGACAGAAGAGGGCTTTGCCGTGGATGTGAAGGCTGATGATTATCCGCTGGAAAGTGTGATGACAAAGAAGGCATATGCATCAAGCAGAATGGAAATACTGCGTCAGCTTGCCATCCTCTGCGACATAGTTGACGGACTTGATACTTATATCAACACTAAGGGCAAGCGAAGCATTGAGTTCACGATGCGCACTTTCCCTGCATTCCTGCTGCAAGTGATTCCTGCCATGCGTCTGCTCGGTGTGAACGTCATCATGCCAAAGGCTTTGCAGACACTTATCCGTCCGCAAATATCTGTTAAGCTGAAATCAAAAGGAAAGGATTCAAATGGGTTCCTGTCTATGAGCGACCTGCTTGACTTCAACTGGCAGGTGGCTGTGGGCAATGTTTTCCTGTCGCCAGAGGAGTTTGACAGATTGCTCGGTCATGCAAGCGGCCTGCTACGATTCAAGGAACAGTACGTATATATAGACGAGGCAGGAATGGCGAAGCTGCAGAAAGTGCTGAATGCCCCACCGAAGATAAAACCAGGCGAACTGTTGCAAGCGGCATTGAGTGGTGAGTATCAGGGCGCCCCGGTGGAACTGACTGATGAAGTACGCGAACTCATCCGTAAGTTTACATCACAAAGTGTCATACCGCTACCAGAAGGCATCAACGCACAGTTGCGACCATATCAGGAACGAGGTTTTTCATGGATGTACCGCAACATGAAGATAGGCTTCGGCAGTATTATAGCCGATGACATGGGTCTCGGCAAGACCTTACAGGTTATCACTCTGCTGCTGAAGATGAAAGAAGAGGGCGCATTGGAAAAGAAGAAAGCTCTTGTGGTAGTGCCTACAGGTTTGCTGCACAACTGGCAGGCGGAAGTGAAGCGTTTCGCCCCACAATTGGCTACGGGCGTGTATCACGGTACGGCACGTGACCTGAAGGATGATGACTGCAAGAATGCTGACATCATCCTCTCCACATACGGCGTGGTACGCTCCGATGCCGACAAACTGAAGAAACAGAAATGGCAGGTACTCGTGATAGACGAGGCACAGAACATCAAGAACAGCGATACGGCCCAGAGCAAGGCGATACGCAGCATCCCTGCCGATTGCCACATTGCCATGAGTGGCACTCCGGTGGAGAATCGTCTGTCTGAGTTCTGGAGTATCATTGATTTCACGAACAAAGGATATCTTGGTTCGGCAAGAGACTTCTCGGAATCCTACGCCAAACCTATACAGAAGTATGGAGACAACCATGCGGCAGAACGTTTCCGTAAGGTGACCGCCCCATTTATGATGCGCCGGCTGAAGACGGACAAGAGCATCATCAGCGACCTGCCTGACAAGATAGAACGCAACGAGTTGGCATTGCTCACTCCCGAGCAGGCTGCTCTGTACCAAGAGACGGTCAATAAGTGTATGGCTGTCATCGAAAGCATGGACGGCGAGGACAGCCAGACACTTTTCAAGCGCCAAGGACTTATCCTGCAGATGATGCTTGCCTTGAAGCAGATTTGCAATCACCCTACGCAGTATCTCAAAGACAACCGTATGGATGCAACGCTATCGGGAAAGACAGAAATGCTGCTCGATATGCTTCGCAGCATTGTTGATGCCGACGAGAAGGTGCTTGTCTTCACTCAGTTCCGTGAGATGGGTGAATTGCTCCAGCACTTCATCCGTACCACCCTTGATGAAGAAGCGATGTTCTATCATGGTGGATGTTCGTTGAAGGAGCGCCAGGAAATGGTTGACCGTTTCCAGAACAACCGTAACGACCGTATCTTCATACTTTCATTGAAGGCTGCCGGTACTGGTCTCAACCTCACAGCTGCAACCCACGTCATACATTACGACCTCTGGTGGAATCCTGCTGTTGAAGCACAGGCAACCGACCGGGCATACCGTATCGGCCAGCACAAGAACGTTCAGGTGCATCGCTTCATCACGCAGAACACCTTTGAGGAGCGCATTGACGCTATGATACAAGAAAAGAAGCACCTGGCCAACCTCACCGTATCTACAGGCGAGAATTGGATTGGCAAACTTTCAAACAAGGAACTGCACGAAATCTTTGGATGAGCAACGTACTTGTTGTGTACTATAACCATCAGAACAATTCGTTCTGATGGTTAATGATAAATGCTCGAAGAAAGACTGAAGGTCATAGACATACTCAAAATCAATGGGATTGGGAGCCTTGCCCTGGCGCACACTCTATAATATAGCACTCTTGCTGTCGGTGAGAGCAAGATGTTTGTTCTCAAAACTATACTCTAACGTGGTTGTAACCTTATATTTACATGGAAACAGACTAATTCTGATACAAAAGGAAGACCTCTCTTTTATGGGCGAGGCGGAAAACTGAAAAATGTTATAGAAATGTGCAAAATTTTTATGGGGTATGAATAATGTAGGTTAAACAACTATACCTTGGAATTCATCACAAGATATTGTTCCATGAAAAGGTCGCCGAGCTGATATTCGCCCTCATCGAAAGTGATGAAATCACGGTCGAGCAAGGTCTTTACGGCAGCCTGCACTGTGCTTGCGCCAAAGTTGTAGCGTTTTAGGAAAGACTGCGACATCAGGGAAGCGACCTTCCCCTCAAGTGCAATAGCCATGACAACCTGCTTCTGTTTTGACGTCAACTGATACATAAGCGACTGATAGGCAAAACGATGCTGAGAGAGTATATCAACCACAACACTCTCCACATCTTCTTTGACGAACACACTGTTGGGAGAAAAGGATGTGTAAAGCATATTCATCACATATTGTATATACCATGTCACACCTTGGTAGGTATCATAGACATAATCAAAAGCCTCACGTGAAATCGACTTTCCTATATGCGAGAGATGACGGTTGGCAAAATCGAAATACACATTCCGGTCGATTGGTTCAAGTCCCATGATAGCGGAGCTGTTGAAGAACGGTCTTGACGGCGATGTGAACATCTGCGCCACCAAATGACGTTTGGAACCTGAGAACACAAAACTTGCATTATGGCAATTCTGTATTCTCTTGCGCAGCGATGCCTCAACCGTCTTTTCGGGATAGTTTGCTATTGTCTGAAACTCGTCAATAGCCACTAAACACGGTTTGTCCGCATTATTCAGATATGCGAAAATCTCGTCAAGAGTAACATCCGGCAGTGTGATGTCTCCAATGCCCACACTCCATTCCGGGTTGCCGTTGATGTCGAATGAGATTATGGATCTCAATGAACTAAGTATATTCAGAAAGTTCTCCCAAACCTTACGCCCCTTGGGACGAAGCTCGGCAAGAATACTCTTGCCCAATTCATACACAAATTCATCAAGGTTCTTAGTCTCGTATATATCAACATAGATGCAATGATATGCATCGCACACCTCACGCTGGTTGAAACAGTTGAACACCAATCCCGACTTCCCCAGTCGTCTGGGAGCCATCAGTGTCACGTTGCAACCATTTGTCAGATGCCTCGTCAGAAGCGCTGTCTCCTTCTTGCGGTCGCAGAAATAATCCGGCGACACATATCCCTCTATCACGAAAGGATTCCTTGTCTTTCCATCCCTAACCATAATTATGCAATTTACGTTACGTTAAATGAATAATGACGCAAAGGTACTCATTATTTATATATTACGCAAATGCGGCGATAAATAAATTCACATATTTAACACAATTTACATTACTTGGATGAAGAAATGACCTACATCTATCTCAGTCCGGTCATATCTATGCGGAAAATCTGACAAAGTGATTGGCAATTACTCCATCTATTTTTCTGCTAATCATAACGTCTTGTTTTTTAGGGTTCAAGTACGAGAAATACTGTATATGCTAAATAAAAAGTATACCACATTCTAATTTAAAAGGGTACCACTTT